>JAAUTN010000364.1 GCA_012031415.1 Leptolyngbyaceae cyanobacterium SM1_4_3
TTACTTTTTCATTTTGAATTTTGTATTGACTGCCTTCCTGGGTCTAAGACGCTTGGCTGCGATCGCTGAGTCTCTTCATCCGCCGAAGACAGATTACTCTGATTCTGTCTGCCCTTCACGAAAAGTAAAAATCTAGCACTTCTTCCACAAGCGCATCTGAAACCTGCTCAATCTCTTGGATCAGTTGTTCTCTAGCTGTCATAGGGCGATCGCTGAAATGAAAGGGATTGCTCTTATTTTACTTCCCTGCTGGATCAGGCGTTGGGAGGCGATCACCCCTAGTGCGTTTCCTGATACTAAGCAACAGAAACAGCTGTCTGAGTTGATGAGCCTGTGGCGATCGGCACAAGATCAGGGAGCAGCGTTTCCACCAGAACAGCAAGCTGAGTTAGATAGCCTGGTTGAAGCTGAGTTGAGAGCAGCAACAGCCCGCACAGCCCAGATGCAGCAAGGGAATGCATGAATTTGTGGTGTGTGGCGATCGCTGAACGAGTCAATCATCGCTGTAAGTAATGCCAGGACTTTAGGAAGATAAGCAGATTTTCCCGATTTTAAGCGGATTTATCTAGCTGTGTGGCTAACTTCTCCAAATACCAGAAAGTAGTAGAGTCTTGGGCTGGAATGGTCTATCTGAGAAAAGGCTTAATTTCGGATTTAACCACTGGATTTTCCCTGGCGCAAACGGTTGGGCGATCGCACACTCATTGCATCAACCTAAACCAGGACTTCCGGAGATGAGCCTCATCGTTGCACCAGACACCGTTGAATTTTTTCCTCAAGCAAAGCCAGGCAAGGTCGAACAAATTATCACTTCCAACCGACAGGGACGAGTCCAGTTTATGGGAACCTCGTGGTTTGCTCAGTTCCATCAGCCTAATGGTAAAGAGTTAGCATTACCAGGTACCTTTGTGAAGGTAATCGGCAGACAAGGACTAACGTTACTTGTGGTCAGCATTGGCAATGATGGAGTTCGACCCCAAATGCTGATTGGCAACTCCAAAGTCAATCAATCGGTGATGCTGCGATTCATACAGCAGATGAGTTCTGCATTCGCCAACCTGTTGAACTAGCCGTGTTATGCAGGACGATTCGCCCGAAATAATCGGATTTATCGTCCTTCTGTTAGGCTAAATTATCTCTGGCAAAGGAAGCAGGAGATATATGAAAAAATAAAGCCAATTTCTGAATTTGAGTATCTGTCGGTTCGCTTCTATGATTAAGAATCTCTAAAACGACAGATTCATCTCCGAAAATAGGAACTAAATCCTTTGGTTCTAAGTTGGCTTCTGCCATCAACGCTTTGAGCAATTTAATGCCTTTTAGCGTAGGCATTTGTTCACATTGCTCCTCATAGTCATAGACCAACATTCCCAACACTTTCAAATAATCACGATCATCCTGAGTGAGCCGACCCCGATCTAAGATCGAATTAATTTGGTTTTGAGTTGCATTTAATTCAGCATCATTTGTAATTGGGCGGGGTGGAAACGCATTTATAAGCTCCATGTAGTAGCTGCTAGGAGTTTTTAAACCAGTCGTCATTTTTCCAATTCTCCTTGTCGTATTCAGCATGGGTTAGGACAGCACGGATAAATACGAGTTGATAGGCATAGTCAATGTGTGTGATTAACCGAAATTTGTTGCCACCGATGTTGAAAACTGTGAAGTTGCTCACTAAGTCGGCTGAAGGAAATATTTGTCGAAGAGCATTGAATGTTTGAAAGTCATTCTCTGTAATTCGCTGATACCAGAGTAATAATCCAGTTTGAGCAGTGGCGTGTATCTCCCAAAACTCTCTAAGTGCTTTTCGACTAATAACACGCATTTATCCTCCGTTTTGTGCCTTTATGCTTCTAATTTTGCATTGACTGCCTCACTCTTTTCACCTGCTTTGGTGCTTCCATCTTAGTGAAAATACTTATAGATTCCTGAAAGTGTTTATTGCTTTTATCAAATTCACCTATCATCTTATAAGTCAATCCTAATTGATAATAAGCTTCGGCAACGTCAGTTATGGCTCCAATTTTAGTTAACAACTCTATCCCATGAGCATTGTATGAGAGAGCCGTTTCATATTCTCGTTTAATTCTATAAATTTCAGATAAGCCAACGAGAGCATTGGCCTTAACGAGGGTATAGCTACTTTCTTCAGCAAATTTAATTGCTTTAGTGTAAAAATAAAGAGATTCTTGTATTTCTCCTAAATTCTTATACGTTAAGCCTAAAAATACTAAACTCTGTCCCTTTCCCCAAGCTGATAATAGTTTTACTTCTGTTGAATCCTCATAAGTTTGAATAACTCTCTGTGAAAAGTCTAAAGCCTTCTGCTTTGACTGTTCGCACAATCTACAAGAGTTTAAATAAGCTAGAAGGAACCAAGAATTTATAGCAAAACTGTGCAAAGAGGTATTTTGAGCATGAATAATGACTTTTTCAAAATAGATTTCTGCTTCTTCAAGTTCCCATAAATCAAGATTGCAGTGTCCTATATTTTGCCAAGCAACTATTTTTCGATAATTGATATCGAACTTTGAAGCAATTTTTTCGGATTCCTTAAAGGCTTTAATAGCATCTTGAACATGTCCATTAATTGCATAAGTGTCACCTAGGAAGTGATAAATTCCGCTCAAAGCATTACCTGAACTTAGATGATTAATTACAGCAGACAACTTAGACGGAAGTATTTGAAATAAACCTAAGCGAAAAAGAGCATGTCCAAGCCATTCATTGCTTTGCCATTTATTACTTCGCTCTTTCAAGATTGTGTTGACTGCTTGCTCAAAGTCATTATTCTCTATGAAATGATAATAAGCCTCAAATGCTTCTAGAGCATCTTGTATGCTTTCAACACTTTCAACACTTTCTGCCCAAAATTCTGCTGCCCTCTGATTTGCTATTTCTGATTCAGCATTACTCCTCAGCCGACCTACTGCCTCTGA
This sequence comes from Leptolyngbyaceae cyanobacterium SM1_4_3, assembly GCA_012031415.1. Lineage (GTDB taxonomy): Bacteria > Cyanobacteriota > Cyanobacteriia > Elainellales > Elainellaceae > JAAUTN01. The sequence continues at coordinate 2,940 of JAAUTN010000364.1, forward strand.
TCGAATCACTGGGTGCAACCAAAACTCTCTATCTTCAAAATCAACTAATGAACGGTCTTGTAAAGACTTAATCACTCGTAAATGGCGATTTTCTGACACATCCCACAGAAGGCAAAATAGTCCTTCAATCGGGACGGTTGGCACATCCTGATAGCGGTAACATCCCATGCGACAGAGTAAGTTGTACGCATTTAGGTCAAGCTGTTGCAAGCGATCGAACTGTTTTTTGACCAAATCTTCCAAGTCCCGTTCAACAAACAAGTCGTTCTGATTTGCTTGCCAGTAAACTTCCACGTCACCAGAAAAATCCTCTAGGGCTGCTCCGCTGATGATGTCCATTGCTTTTGCATTGCCCCCGTAGGCATTGTGCAAAGCAACCAGAGCGGGAGTCTCTGCATTGATGCCACGACCCTGGAAAAACTGTTCCCAGGCTTTCACATTCAGGCTTTTCAATGGATAATGCTGAACTGTAATATCTGATTCTCGCAAGCGTTCTCGGCTTGTAATGAGCGTAATCGACTTCACGGTTGAATCACTTAACACTCGCAGCAATTCCACATAGCGACGATGGGCTTCAATGAATTTGCTTGCTGAATCTAGAGCAGGTTCCAGGTTATCAATTAGAATTCCGATGCGTTCTGCTTGCAGTTTGCGTTTGAGCCGATCGAGAGAAACCAGGAATTCCCGTCCAGGTTCTTCTCCCAGTTGCCGCAGTTTTTCTTCGATCAGCACCTCAATCGAAGCAATATCTTTTGTCTCTTTCGCAATGGGAAACTCTATAAAGGAGCTAAACTCTTGCTGGAGATACTTCCGTGCCAAGGTTGTTTTGCCGACTCCACCCCTTGCCTGAATCACAATTACTCTGGCATTGCGGCTGACCAATGCGTTTATGTCGGCGATCGCTCATCCCTTCCCACAAAATTAGGATCAGACAGTACAGCAGCTCGAACTGCCGAAACATAGTCACTCTCTTCTAAAGTCAATCCAAACGCCTCAAAGCAGCGAACGAGCGTCCCTTTGTCTGACCCTTTGCAATCGAAAACATTCTTTACCGTCTCCGAATTCAGCCCGGTCAACTCTCCTAACCGTTCCAGCGAGTATTTGTAGCCCGCATTCTCCTCAATTTCGTGCGCTCGTGTCTGCTCCCGTAATTTCTTCAATCCGCTAGCAGTCAGAATCCGTGCCCGATTTCGCCTCGATGAATTCATGGCTGGAGAAGGATAACTTGACTAACAATATTGTGACTGACTTTCCCAAAGATAGGGTAAAATTTGTGACTTTATCCTTATACCAATTCTTTGTGAAGCTGCACCGAATAAGGAGATTAAGCCCCTTGTCTCGCTAGGGTTCATCCTTTGAAAGCTCAAATTGAATTGGTATTAGTAGCAGACCACCCTGATTTGCTTAGTCAAGCAAGAAAAGCTTCTCAAGCTCACTTATCAAAACGCCTAGAACTTTCAAACAACTCTATCTTTGCTAATGACTCATAAGGTAGAGGATTTCCATCATAACTCTCTGAAGTTGTATAGAAAAGAATTCCTCTAAGATATTGCTTGTATCTACTTAATACTTTTGATACGACGTTTAGTGCTTTTTCTATATTTTTTGAATTTGCTAGGGCTAATTCTTTCTTTAGATTCTCTAAACTATTAAGTCTGTGTGCAAAATCTTTTCTGTATGTATGCAAATCAGTTAATAATTTTTTATCTAGCAATTGATCTTTCCACTCGTCAAGCTCACAATGATTGTACGATTTAATGCCAATAGTATCTTTAAGGTTTTGCTTTTCTGCAAGCGCTTTTTGATTGAGGTGTTTCATGACTGCTTTCATATCCTCAGAGGTATGCCGTTGCATTTCTCCTTCTGAACTAATGATACCTAAATCAATAACTGAGTTTCTATCAATAGGTGAGTTATCTATCTTTGACAATCTCCTTCCCTTTTGTTTTATTTCTTTAGTATAAAGTGATTCTTTCTTGCTAATTCCCTCATGTAACGAATATGTCTCAATACATAAAAACATCACTTCATGCTCTAATCGCTTTAATGCTGCTCCATAAAGTTGCCGTTTTACAGGAGAAGTTTTTTGGCAAATCTCTCCCCATTTCTCATTAAAGAATTCTAACTCCCTCTTAAATGTTTCTTCTCTTGATTGAAGCAAACAAATAACCATTATTGTATTTTTAATCTCTTCAAACACTTCTCCACTCATGGCTTTAGTTAAAAGACTATGTTGTTTGCAAAGTGCGATCGCCCCGATCAGTCAGCGCAAAAAGAAAACTGGTATCCAAAATTGCTGTCATGTATGATTGTTGGACTTGAGGTTCCAGCCGTAAACCGAATCAACTTCACTGCGTAGGATTTCTTCATCTCGCTCGGAAATATCGGTTTGACCAGAGTTGCCTAAACCCGCAATAGCAAGCAGAAAACTGGAAGCTTTGCGATCAGAATTTTTGGGTTGAACAGACTTATAGCGAAGATAATCTAGAAAGCTAGCAAGCTCAAGCAGAGCCTCATCCGGTAAAGCACTGACCGTCTCAATTAGCTCCTGTCGATCTACAGCGGCTCTATCCATTGTGATTGGCTAACAAAAGGAATCACTTTTACTTTACTTCCCTGCTGGATCAGGCGTTGGGAGGCGATCGCTCCGTCCTATTCTGTAGTTTGTGAATGAGGGCGATCGCTCTGATGCAACAGGGTGATGTGTTGGAAATACATCGAGCATGAGTAATCATCAAATACTTAATCTTTTTCGAGCCTGTTCAATAGTCTCATAGGTTGATCTCCTGACCGCGAATGTAGAGTTTGTTTCGCTCCTTATATCCTACTGAAACAACACTGACCACCGACATTTCCTCGTCTACATTGTAAAAAACTCGATAGTTCCCGACTCTCAACTCCCATTGAAATTGAGAATCTGGTCGAAGTGGCTTGCGATTCCTTGTTTCTTGTTGGTGCTTTTATTTCAGCCAACCAGATGAACCCAGGACAAACGCGATCGCACGGTGTTGAAGAGACGGCGATCGCCTGTCCAAAACTCGATTCCTAAACGCTCAGCTAAAGCAAGATAGTGAGCATCATAGGACGCGGGTAGATTTTCACGCTGGGCAATTTTGAGTGCTTGCTGATGCAATTCGGCATCACGATACAACTGCACGTCTAGGCTTAACGCCACTTCAAGCAACCGTTCGCTTTCTGGCACAGTAAGACGTCCTGCAACCACTGCTCGATGAAGAGAGTTACAAATCTCATACAACAATAGCGTTGGAGCAACAATTAAAGTTTCATCTGTTCGCCATTGCGTCCAAAGTTGTTGGAAACTTGATTCTGGATGGGAGTTCGACAGCACATTTGCCACAATGCTTGCATCTGCACAAATGGTTGTTGTCATATCTACTTTGGTTTTCCAAAAGTTTCACGAACCAATTCATCCTGTTGCGCTGTGCGTTCATCTCTGCCTTGTTGAATGTAGTCTGCAAGTCCTAAATCTAAAGACTCTTCGCCTCTTCGAGCAGCAATCTGAGCATGAATTTCCTGTAACTTCTTTTTCTGTACCTCCCAATTACTTCGAGGTTTTAGCTTCTCCTCCAAAAGAGCCTTTTCTTCTAAAGTTAAGGATTGAATAACTTGAACTAAAGACTCAACCAATTTCGTATTCATCGCTTTCCCTTACTTTTCATTTTGAATTTTGTATTGACTGCCTTCCTGGGTCTAAGACGCTTGGCTGCGATCGCTGAGTCTCTTCATCCGCCGAAGACAGATTACTCTGATTCTGTCTGCCCTTCACGAAAAGTAAAAAATCTAGCACTTCTTCCACAAGCGCATCTGAAACCTGCTCAATCTCTTGGATCAGTTGTTCTCTAGCTGTCATAGGGCGATCGCTGAAATGAAAGGGATTGCTCTTATTTTACTTCCTTACTAGATGAGGCGTTGGGAAGCGATCGCCCCTAGTGCGTTTCCTGATACTAAGCAACAGAACAGCTGTCTGAGTTTGATGAGCCTGTGGCGATCGGCACAA
>JAAUTN010000064.1 GCA_012031415.1 Leptolyngbyaceae cyanobacterium SM1_4_3
ATTGCCCTAAACGTCGCCTGAATATCTGACATTGACAACATCGAGGGGATAGGAGGGCAGTGCGAAGCAATCTCCCCTTCGGGGTAATTGTCTATTTCCGTCGTGCAGTAACTCGTCTGGTCTCGCTTGTTGTTCTACAAACTGCCAGAGTACATCTCGGATGAGGGTTTGATACCCTTGCTCTCCAGAGATCTCCTGCAATCGCTCTTTCAGTTCCAGTTCCAGCCGGATACTTGTGACCTGCATTTCCGAAGTGTTACCTCGTTTGTGTGTATTCATAACCAACGTCCTAATTTCTTTGAAAAGGTAGACAATCTAATACTACAAGTGTAGTATGTAGACATCCAGATTTGTAATACAAATACTACAGCTTTCCATGATACGCATCTTCACCACCTTAGCCAGCGCCACGCAATGCCGACCCTATTCCGGTTCAGGCAGAGCATTGGCGCTGTTTGCGTGTGAGGGGATATATGGGTTTAGTGGCGGTAGATCCGTCAGTGAAAGCATCCATAGCACAGTTCCTTCGGAGAGCTTCGCTAGCGCCGGATGGCTCAATCTGGATCAATTTGCTAGAAGCGGGAGGTGCAGGGCAATCCTGACACCGACATAGGGAAATCTATACCAACTTCCCCAACCCCCGCTCCTGGTCGTCAGAGGCGGGGGTTATTTTTTGAGGAGAAAACTCATGCAGACCGAGCAGCGACAGAAAATTCCAATACTTCAGCACCAGGTTGTGGTGTTCTCTAAGAACTACCTCCCCCTGGCACACATCAACATCAAACGGGCGATCGTACTTCTGGTTACCGGACAGGCAGAGACTCTGGAGTTTAGCAGCACCCAGCAATGGGAAGTGCGTTCTCCCAGTGTCGTACTACAAATCTCGGATCACATTCGTTTGACGAGTGGTAATCCAGAGCGGCACTGGAAAGTTCCTCCGGTAAACCGTCGGGAAGTCTTCCGCCGCGACAACCACGCCTGTCAGTACTGCGGCAGTACCAAGCGTCTGACGCTCGATCACGTCATTCCCCGCTCAAAGGGTGGAACTCATACCTGGGACAACGTGGTGACTGCGTGCGAGAAGTGCAACTCGGCGAAGGGCGATCGCTCCTGCATGAAACCCCAATGGTGCTGAAGACTAAACTCAAAGCACCGATGCACCCCGCGATCGCCTTTGCTGAGCAGTTTTGGAAAGGACAGCAACCTGTTGACACCTGATCCCAGAAAGGAGGCAAGACTGATGTTGAAGCTGAACTACACCGACGTTGGGCTGTTTATGGAGCGAACCATGACCAACCCCGAACTGTTGATTGCCCAGCGAGTACTTCTGGCAATGCGGTTAGGGCGTTTACCCCGAAGGGGGAACTGCTTCGCACCGCTCCATATACAACCCAGTCGTGCCTCTTTTCTGCTGCCTGCTGATATTCCTGAACTGAAAGTGCTGGAGATTGCGTTACAGCGGGAGTACGGCTCAGCGGTCTCCCTCATTGCTGTAGATGAGGAGTTTGTCGAAGTCGGACTAAGCGGAAGCTGGATTGCCGAGGACAAGGACGCTCATGAAGGGATGTTCTTGACGGTGATGAGCGATCGCATTGAGTTCTTAATCTACAAGTTGTGGCAGATGAGCGAAGCCCACATTTCCTCTCCAGCTTAGGAATCAGATCCAGTAAGAGAGAGCGATACAAGGATTTTCTGATAGTCGTTCTCTCCCATCTCAAAGAAGTTGTAGTACCCCCTTGACATCTTGTAGTACGTTGTATTATATTTGTAGTATGAAATGAGATACAGAGGAGCCAATCCAATCACTCACTCCCTTACTAAAAACAATGGTCTCTTGAAGGTCTTAGAGTTCTTAACCACTCATATTTCTGGCATTTCCACGCCACTTCAAGACGACTCATTGAATCAGGGACATTCGTCTTTCACTCAGTCCGCGCAAGCATTCCGCCAACTTCAGAAAACCTATTCTCTGGAACGGCGTTGCTTTCTCTAATTCCTGCTAATTTATCAGCAACCTGCACCTTGAAAACTGAATCGCCACCTTGGGGGTGTAGCTTAGTCTGGCTCAAAGCAGTCGCCTGTCGAGCGAAAGATCGTGGGTTCAAATCCCATCATCCCCGTGCAGCCTTGTGGACGAATAGAGAAGTCGTTCTGGTTCTCAGCCAGAAAGAAGCGGGTGCAACTCCCGTCAAGGTTCCCAATGAGGATGTAACTCAGATGGATAGGGTGTTTGCTTCCGAGGCAAGTGGTCACAGGTTCGATCCCTGTCATCCTCGTTGCTGTGCCCTGATGCCAGAAGCCTACATACAGTAGAACGATCGTTTGAAACACGATAGGTTGCTGGTGCAATTCCAGCCCTCGCCACCAACCCTGGCGAGGTAGTTCAATCCAAAACAGCTTCTTCAACTTGCACAGCAAATTTATCTCCAGGTCGCCAAGTGGGAAGGCGTTGGTCTGCAAAACCGACTATCCGTGCGAACCTTCGGTAGCGCTTCGCGAGCGATTCCCACCCTGGAGTCCAATCATTGCAGTGTCACCTAACGGCTAAGGTACTCGGCTCATAACCGAGGATATGTGGGTTCGACTCCCACCACTGCGACCAATGCACAGATGGTGTAACGGCAACATCACGGTCTCCAAAACCGTTGTTCGAGGTTCAAATCCTCGTCTGTGCGTTGTCGTGCCCTAATCGAAAAAGCTTACATACTCGCCTAATGGTAAGGCAACTGTTCGTAAAACAGTCCATTGCAGGTTCAAGTCCTGTGTGTGAACAACAGCTTTTTCAACTTGCACGGCATTGATGGTGCAGAAGCGAAGTCGCCCTTGCGGCACGTCTTTCAAGCGTGTGATTAACGAGTTCAAGTCCCGTCTGCACTGCCAAATCTTGCTCATAACTTGAGCAGCAAAAACAAACATAGGTCGACTCGCCTATCAGCGTAGGCAACTGTCTGTAAAACAGCCGCTTCTTGCGTTGCAGGTGCGACTCCTGCCCGACCTACCAATCATGGAGAGTAAACTGTTTGCTAAACAGATGGATGAACAATTGTGGTTCGAGTCCACTGCTCTCCGCCTTGTGAGAACGTGGTGTAACTGGAGTAACACATCGGTCTACGAAACCGAAGAGTGAAGGTTCAACTCCTTCCGTTCTCGCCACTCATGGAGGTTGTCCGGCATGGACGAGGAAAGCGTCTTGAAAACGCCTGCGGGTGAAATACACCGTCAAGAGTTCGATTCTCTTAGCCTCCGCCAAAATTTCAACAGTTTGGGAAGTTGGTGAAGCTGGTGCTCACGTGCCGCTGAAGACGGCGAGATGGCAGTTCGATCCTGTCACTTCCCACTCATTGCCCTATAGCTCAATGGTTGAGTAGCCCGCTGTTAACGGGAAGGTTGTAGGTTCGAGTCCTACTGGGGCAGCCATTCATTGCCGAGTGGACGACCTGGAAAGTCGCTGTGACTCTGAATCACGGAGATGCCAGCCTCCAGCCTCGGCATCCAACCTTATTGGGAAGTACGCAAACAGGTAAAGCGACTTGACTTTGAATCAAGTGGTTGAGGGTTCGATTCCTTCCTTCCCAGTTGGGGGGCATGAGAAGTGATTGGGTCAATTTCTCTATCCTCCTGTTTCACACTCCTGTAGCCCAATCGGAAGAGGCGGCTGTCTCAAAACCAGTCAAGGTGCGGGTTCAAATCCCGCCAGGAGTACCAATTATGCTGCTGTAGCCCAACTGGAAGAGGTGCTGGTCTTAGAAACCAGAGGTTGTGGGTTCGACTCCCACCAGCAGTACCAAGCATCGGGATGTAATTCAGTGGTCAGAAGCCTTGGTTTGGGACCAAGGAGTCGTGGGTTCAAATCCTACCATCCCGACCATTTGCCCTTACCTCCGTGTTGAGTGAAAGCTTAGCTTTCACTCAACACAATCAAACCTCATTGCCCTTGTGACGGAACTGGCAGACGTGCTGGCTTCAGAGACCAGATTTTGTGGGTTCAAATCCCACCAAGGGTACTGATGCTCCTGTGGCGGAAGGGAAGACGCTCTAGACCGAGGATCTAGATTTTGTGGGTTCGACTCCCACCAGGAGTACCAAGCACCGAAGGCGGAAGTGGTGGACGCGCACGCCCGATAAGCGTGTTATTAGCAGGTTCAACTCCTGCTCGGTGTACCAAATATCTGGGTGTGGTGCAGTGGCAGCACGCCAGTTCGGGGAACTGGAGGTCGTAGGTTCAATCCCTACCACTCAGACCCTTCGGGTCGTTGGCAGAGCGGTTATGCAGCCGCCTTTTAAGCGGAATTATCCAGGTTCAACCCCTGGGCGACCCACTAACTTCAACCTTTGGTTGAGCAGTGAAAGAATGGGCGTTTGGCAGAACGGTAATGCACCTGACTCTTAATCAGGCTGACGTAGGTTCAACTCCTACAGCGCCCACCAAAGATGCCCCTATGACGCAATTGGCAGACGTGTCCGGCTTAAAACTGGAATCTTGCGAGTTCGACTCTCGCCAGGGGTATAGCGGGGATAGAGCAAGAGCGGCTCGGCAGTCTCATAAGCTGCGATCGGTGAGTGCAACTCTCACCCCCGCGTCCAACAAATGCAGGTGTGATGTAACGGTCAACATGAGGCTCTCGTACAGCCTTCATGCAGGTTCAACTCCTGTCGCCTGCTCCAAATAATGCAGATGTGGTGTAGTCGGTCAGCATCAAGATTTGGTATGTCCTGGACGCGAGTTCAAGCCTCGCCATCTGCTTGTGCTGGTGTAGCTCAGTGGGTTAGAGCAATCGCCTTGTAAGCGAAAGGTTGCAGGTTCAAATCCTGTCACCAGCCCCAGAATGTGGACATGGTGTAGCGGTAGCATGTGAGGCTTCCAACCTCTTGGTGTGGGTTCGAGTTCCAGTGTCCATACCAAACGCGAATGTGGTGTAAGGGCAAACATCGAAGCACGCCAAGCTTCAGATGCGAGTTCGAGTCTCGCCGTTCGCTCTCGTAGTCCTGTAGCTCAACGGTGGAGCATCTGTCTTACAAACAGGGGGTTGCGGGTTCAAATCCTGCCAGGACTACCAAACTGTGGGAGTGTCGCCTAATGGACAGGGCATCGATCTTCTAAATCGACTGGTGTAGGTTCAATCCCTACCACTCCTGCTATTTGCTCAAGTCATTGCCACTTGGCAAATATGGGTCTGTAGCTTAACTGGGAAAGCGTCTGCCTTGCAAGCAGGAAGATGTCGGTTCAAATCCGACCAGAATCCACCAAACCTGGGTCTGTAGCTCTAGTGGCAGAGCGCCTAAATCACCTTGTACCCCAACAGGCAAAGCTTACATGCTAACTTCCTGTTAAGAAGCTAAAAACAGCTTTGTGAACTTGTACGAGGGATGAGTGTAATTCTCATCGGGAGGCGATCGGTTCGATTCCGGTCAGATCCACTGTGACTGAACCCGAAGTGGTGGAGGGGCTGGTCTGTGACACCAGTGTTAGCGAGTTCGACTCTCGTCAGTCACCCCAAATGGAAGCTGCGATCGATGGGCGATAACCTGTCTCGAAAACAGGCGTGCAGTTCATGCTGTAGAGGTTCGATTCCTCCAGTTTCCGCTCTCGGAAGGTGCGGCTGTGTGGACGGCAACTGGCTTGGAAGACCAGAGGATAGCGCAACGCTATCGAGGTTCGACTCCTCCTCCTTCCGTTTTTTTTAGATAAGTAAGAGGTGATAGCAATGGTTCATATTCGATTTGAAGGGCGATCGCTCGACATCCTAGAAACCCAACTGGGAATTACCACAGGTATGAGTGATATCGCGGTCAAAGAACAAGTTTCTAGACACCTAGATATCAATACTAATCGACTCTCTGCGTATGTGGTCGATCGCCGTCCAGGTGGTGACTTAATCATTCGTCCTGAAGCCGTTTACGGATAAATCTTTCCACTTCGTGCCCTAACCCAAAAAGCTTACATACTCGCCTAATGGATAAGGCACTTGACTTAGAATCAAGCTACTACAGGTTCAAATCCTGTGTATGACACACCGCTTTTTTGACTTGCATGAAGTGACTTTTGCAGTTCCTAATTTGATCACGCTTTTCGATCATTGTTCCAGTTTTCAGTAGAGGTTTTCCTCATGCACCACCCACTGTTGACCCTAACCCAGACAGCCACTCCAGAGGCAGCAGTTGCTCTTCAACAGAAGTTACGGACGTTGGTGGTGATGGAGGATGACTTTGGTGAAGTGCAAACCGTTGCTGGAGTCGATGTGGGATTTGAGGAGGATGACCGGATTGCTTGTGCAGCGATCGCTGTTCTTCGATTTCCCGACCTGACGCTTCAGGAATCGGTGGTGATCCGCCGTCCCACGACCTTTCCTTATGTTCCAGGATTGTTGGCACTTCGGGAAGTTCCGGTGGTGATGGAAGCACTGGCGGAATTGAAGACAAAACCAGATCTGCTGCTGTGTGATGGCAATGGTTATATTCACCCACGTCGCTGTGGTTTTGCCTGTCATCTTGGCATTGTCAGTGGTTTACCCTCGATCGGTGTGGCAAAAACGCCTTACCTGGGAGAACATGAACCCCTCGCAGAGCATCGAGGTGCATGGCAACCGATTCGAGATAACGGGGAAGTCATTGGAGCGATCGTTCGTACGCAGTCAGATATCAAGCCTGTTTACGTCTCCGTTGGACATCGGATTTGTTTGAACAGTGCGATCGATTTAGTTCTGAAATGTGCCCCCAAGTACCGTCTCCCTGAAACGACTCGTCAGGCAGACCAACTTTCTAAAGGACATACCAAACCAGTCTCTGCAATCTAAAACTTTTTAATTTGGCAGTTGTTGCCGCGCCCCGATCGCAGAAGCTTACATACTCTCCACCAAACAAAGGTGCGTATCTGGAGGGATACGCTGCAAGCCTGAGACCGATAGCAGGCAAATCTGTAGGTGCATACCTTCAGCCAAGCTTCTGTAACTTGCGCGGTGACTCATCACCGTTGCGTGCAACATCTGCCTCCTCATCCACGACAACCAGAGGAGGTTGCAATGAACAACACTGAACGCGATTTGCGGCTAGAAATGCTCAACAGCTTGCTCACTAGCCCTCACCGCAAACTGGAGCAAGTGGCAGAAATCCACAAACTGATCATTGAACTTGACCCCATCTTCTACGGACACCTAGCAGTATGGTATCAGCGGAATAGCGATGTGCGTGACCACAAGGAAGTATTCGTCGCTCACCTGCTAACCAGTAATCTGACCGAACACCGCGATGCTGGCTTCATCATGCTGCAAGAGTTTCCACCTTACCAGGTGGCTCGTGTGGTGGACTTTATGAAGCAGCACCGCAATAAGCTCCCTCGTTCTGCCCGGACTGCCGTACAGCGATATCTGAAGGTGCGGGAAAGCAACCCTGCTTTGTTCGATCGCGCTGCTCTACGGGGACGCAAGGCAATGAAGCATCTGTATGCCTCGTTGCACATCAAGCCTGACGAGCGAGCCAATGCAATTCTGTTCCGTGACCAACCTCCAGTAGGTTCGCTGGCAGATGTTTTGAAGCAGCTTGCGAAGGTAGAAAGTGCAGCAGAACAGGCGCGGTTGATTGTCGAGTTTAAGCTGCCCTATGCGATCGCCTTCCCCTCTTAATACAGTGCTAACACACCCAAGTTAGAGTCTTCATTGAACTGGATGATGTCTTGATAATGCGATCGCAAAATCTCTTCGATCTGATTCGTTGAACAATTACCTCGTCGAATCCAAATAACTTTTGGTGGAAAACTTCGTAGAATACTCAACTCGCTAAAATCGGAATCTCTAGTTACAACAGTGAGATCATTCTGATTAGCATACTCCCATAATGCATGATCGTCTGCTTGATCTAAGCCAATAAAAGAAACGTGTTGAGAATTAGGATACAAATCAGCAAGACGATTGACCAATCGAGGTGACAAATTTTGATCAAATAGTAGCTTCATGCTTGAATTGTCAGCGTTTGTCTTTCTCGGTCAGCCGCATAGCCCAAGCAAGCCAGAATATCTTCCTGCGTTAGATAAGGGAAGTCCTCCAGAATTTCCTCATACGTCATACCTGAAGCTAGGTAGGATAATACATCATAAACTGTAATTCGCATTCCACGAATGCAGGGTTTTCCGCCCCGCTTTCCAGGCTCAATCGTAATGATGTCTTGATATCGCATGGTTTCTTTCTAGTCTAAGTTGAGCTAAATTTAGCACACCTAAAGGTTAGTAGTTGCCGTGTGGAGAGTGCGATCGCCCTTGAAGTTGTGCTAGATTTAGCACTCACTAACGCTAGAATTAGCTCAGGTCTGAGGCAACGCAAGCCATGTCTGAAGCTATGCAGTACATAACAAACCAGCAAGGTGAGCGAGTTGGGGTTTTGCTCGATTTGGAAACCTATGATCGTCTTGTCACTTCTGCTGCATCCGATGAGGAGCTTTTAACAGGATTAAGCCTGGAAGAGTTGGAGGCATTAGCCACTAGTCAGCTTGCCTCAACAGAACAAACCCAACTTGGTGAATTACTCACTCAAAATGCTGAGGGGCAACTATCGGCTGATGCAACGGCAACACTCGATCGCTTGCTAGCACAAGTGGACAACCTGAACATCCTTAAAAACAGAGCCAGGTATACCTTACAGCAGCTTTATGGAGTCTCAGCATAAGTGTGAGTGCTTATATTCCAGTCGAGTTGCAACGCCAAATCCGTTCTTGTTTTGCTGATTGTTGCGCCTACTGCCGAACGGTTGAAGCTCTCACGGTTACGACTTTTGAGTTTGAACATATCGTTCCATTGGCGAGAGGCGGTGAAACAAGATTTGAAAATCTTTGTTTAGCAGCATCAGGGGTAAGATTTGCCAGCAGATAGTCGCGGATTAATGCAGCCTCTTCCAGCGACTGGTTGGGAAGCCGCTCAATGTGATTTCGGTGTCGAGCGAAGTCTTTGGCAAAAGTACTTGGACTGACCTGTGGTTTCTTAAACTGAGAATATTTGTCCCAGAGTTCATTTAACTTCGGCTGATTTTTAGCCGCAGAATTGGGGGAAATTGGGGGAATGGGGGAAACAGTACTGAGAGATGCTGTAGGTCTGTATTTTTGGAGGCTGAGATCAATCTCGCCATAGTCAATGTCCCGCTGAATAGTTCTTACGGTGTCGCCTACTCTCTGCCGATTTAGTGGAGTATCGTCATAGCCTGTAGAAATATAAAAGCGTTTCCGCTTAACTTCCCCGTTCTCTTCAACAGGGTATGAAAAGACAATTTGCAAACGTCCTTTAGTGGTTTTGAACTGAACCGAGCCTTTGCTTCCCTTCTTGAACTGGTTTCTGGAGTACATCTTCAGAACTTTTTGTTGCAGTACGCCTGTACCTAATAGTAACACCGTACTACTGTCCCTTTCCCCCAATTTTCCCCCAATCGTTCCCCCAAAGTGACCCAAAAATGCCTGAAAAAGAGAACGAGCGATCGCTTGGCTTACCGGTAAAAAAGCCCTGAAACGTTTTGTCTCAGGTCCTTTCGCTTAATTTATCTGGATGCCAGGACGGGGATTTGAACCCCGGACACGAGGATTTTCAGTCCTCTGCTCTACCAACTGAGCTATCCCGGCTAGCTGTTTTCAGCGCCTAACTAGGGTAACAAACTTACCAGTGCTTAGCAAGAGGTTAAGTTAAAAAAAGGGAGGGCGATCGCCCTCCCTTTCTTGTTCAAACTTGAATGATTAGCACTATAAAAGATCAGGGAAGTATTTCTGCTTCGCGGAGAAGGCTTCCCTGATCTCTGCTTTGCGGAGTAATTGAGTTAGAACTTATACGGGGGCCGGCAGTTTAGACATCGGTAGAGAAAATGTCTGAGTCAATGCAGCAATTGTCAACAGCAGTTCCAGAAGTTCTGCCCGGTGTCAAGCTGAATCAGGAGCAGTGGCAGGCACTGCAAGACCTGGAGGATTTTGTCCGCAGCAAGCGAAAGCTGTATTTGCTGACGGGTTACGCTGGAACGGGAAAGACAACGCTGCTCCAGGCGTTGATTAAGCGCATTCGAGAAGGCGACCTGGAAAAGAAGCGGCGTGAACCTTACACCATTGTCTTCACAGCGTTTAGCAATAAAGCAACAAAAGTCCTGGAGCGGATGTCTGAACAGTGGGGGTTGGGCGTTGACTGCATGACCTGCTGTAAACTGCTGGGGTTGAAGCCCGATATTGACCAGAACACGGGCAAGCAGATCTTTAAACCAGACTATAACGGTGAAAATAATTTCGATAAATATCGCTTGGTGATTGTAGACGAAGCTTCAATGATTAGTGAAGATATGTGGCTACTGTTGATGGAAGCAGTGACCCATTTGTATAAGCGAACTCAAATCTTGTTTGTAGGTGATGTAGCTCAACTGCCGCCAATCAATGAGCGAGAGTCGCTGGTATTTAGCAAAATTTATGATCGTTCGGAACTGACTGAGGTGGTTCGCTATGGGGGCGCGATCGCCATCTTAGCTGAATCCATCCGCAATGATTTGACTCGCAGCCAGTTTCCTCGGTTTGAAACGGATGCAAATGGCGATCGCACCGAAGGTGTGTTTGTGGTAACGGCGCAAGAGTGGAAAAAACTGTTGATTCGAGCTTTTCAAAGTGAGTCTTATCGCAAAGACCCTGACTATGTGCGGGCAGTGGCATACACCAATGCCAGAGTAAATCAGTTAAATCAAACGATTCGGGCGGCAATTTATGGAGCTAATACAGCACGATTTTTGCCAGGAGAAAGGTTGGTTGCGAATGCGCCATACCTGTATTCTGACAGCCTAATTTTGCAAAATTCTGGTGAATGTGAGGTGCAGGAGGTTGCTGTCGGCAAAGATGGACAGTGGCACGTCTGGTATCTGCAAGTAGTGACAGATGAGGGCAAAGAGAGAAGTCTGACGGTGTTACATGAGTTAAGCCAGCTTGAGTTTGTGCAAAAGCTGGATGCCTACGCGAAGGAAAAGCGCTGGCGTGAGTTTTGGGATTTGAAAGGACTATTTGCCGATCTCAGTTACGCCTATTGTCTAACCATTCACAAATCTCAAGGTTCAACCTTTCAAAATGTATTTGTGGACGTGCCTAACGCTTTGAAAAATCGCAATATTCGCGAACGCAACCAGTTACTCTATGTAGCCGTTACCCGCGCTGCTCAACGACTATTTATTTGCTGAATTAAACTGTCTGACCCTGCTAAGGGTCAGCAATGCGAGCAGGGCGATCGCCCCCACAATTGCAGTGATCCAGATGGCAGGTGTATTCAGTTGACGGATGGCGATCGCCACATAGGCCCAGACAAACACTAAAGTGAAAGCAATATCTGTTCGTCGAACCGCAACAATAGCAGCAATTGCGGCACTCACAATCAGCATGATTACCGTCCAACCCACATCACTAATACCCCATCCTGTCCAGTTGACGCTGTAGAGGGCAGAGGCAACATTCACTACCGTTGCTACCGAGATCCATCCAAGATAAATACTAAAGGGCACAAATGCTTGCCATTTGTGGTTTTTAGCAGCTTTGATTTGACCAATTCCTAACTGTAAGTAGGCGGTAATGAGTGACAGTAAAATGCCTAATATAGCGACTACCGATGGCCAAAACAGTTGAGTCGTAAATAGATAGACCCAGACTATTTGAGCAATACAGGCAACAATGAGAAAACTACTGGCGCGTCGAATGCGAGGCTCTGTTCGGCGGCTTGGATGAAGCTGATAAATGCCATAGGTGATCAAACCTAAATAAATGAGTCCCCAAATCGAGAAGGCATAGTTGGCTGGAGTAATCTGTACCCCTTGCAGCACGGTGTTAGCAATTTCACCAATGTCCAGTCCTTGAGGAGGAAAGAAGTTGGATAAAGCATTAATAGTGAGTGTGGCAAGAATGGCAGTGAGTGTGGCGATCGCCAGCCCAATTCCAGAGTGATTTGATGAAGATGTTTTCATGGGTTTCCAACTGAGTCTCAATCTTAATCCTGCCTTGTCCCCTAATAGATAGCACCTATCCCTGTAGCGATCTGCAAATATAGCGCTACGCGCCTTGATTCTTGAATTGAACTTAAGATGTTATAGTACAAACGAACTGACTCGTCTCTACAAGCAGCCTGATAAGGGTGCGGGGGAGGCATACCACAGGTTCAGGTGGTTAGGAAGATGGCAAATCTGCTGCTGATTGAAAGTCCTGGCAAGTTAAAGAAGTTGGGTCAAATATTGGGTCCTGGCTGGATCGTGAAAGCCAGTATGGGACACATTCGAGAACTAGCGAATGATGGAGAAGATGCTCTCGGCTTCGATTTGGAGGGAACTCAAATTCACTGTCGCTATGAGCCAAGAGATGCACGAGCAAAGAAAGTATTGGCTGAACTGCGGCAGGCGGTGAAGCAAGCAAGTGCCGTTTACATTGCGACCGACCCCGATCGCGAAGGAGAAACGATTGGCTGGCATCTCCAGCAAGAGTTGCGGCTAAAAAATCCCAGGCGGGTCGTATACAGCGAGATTACACCCGCAGCAGTGCAGCAGGCGATCGCCCATCCCCGCACTTTAGACCAGTCTTTGATTGCGGCAGGTCGCGCCCGTGACTGTTTGGATAAGCTGGTGGGCTACAAAGGCAGCAGACATATCGTGTGGCAGCTTAACAACGGCGCGAAGTCAATGGGACGGGTACAGAGTGCAACGCTACACCTGCTCTGTGTGCGAGAGCGCCAGATCCAAACCTTTAAGCCTGAAGACTATTGGAGTGTTTGGGTGAGCTATCGGGAGGGGTTTAAGGCTTTCTATCGCAGCAAGTCTGACCCCACTCGTCGTGCGGCTACGGCTCCACAGACTTCAGAAGCTTTACCAAAATCTCTAAATGGGTCTTCAGATGATGCGTCCAGTGACAACAGCAAGCCTGAGCAAGAATCAGATCGGGTGAAAACTCAGGCAGAAGCAGACCGACTGGTGGCGATCGCCGCTCTACGCCTCATCAAGTCATTAAAGTTGACGGAAAAGTGGTGCATCAAGCACCGCCACCGCCGTTTATTACCTCAACACTTCAGCAAGCAGCGGGGGCCAAGCTGCGGTTTAGCCCTGAAAAAACAATGAAAGTGGCACAATCTCTCTACGAGGCGGGCCATATCACCTATATGCGAACGGATTCTGTGGTGCTGTCTGTGCCCTTTTGTCAGGCAGTGCGACAGTATCTAGAGCAACATGACCCTACTAATGTGCCTCAACAGGTCGCAAAACACCGTGCTGTCAAAGGCGCACAGGAAGCCCATGAAGCCATTCGTCCAACCGATGTAAATCGCACTCCGCCGCTTGCAGCATCGGCAGATGAGGCAAGGCTGTACGAGCTAATTTGGCAGCGGGCGATCGCTCCCAATGCTGTGCGGCACGTCTACAAAAAACTCGGGTAATAACCCAATCCGGTATTGCCTTTTGGGAAGCTAGAGGACAGGTGCTAGAGTTTGCAGGCTACACCCGCTATTGGAATAATCTCAGCGCAGATGCCCAACTGCCGTCGCTTCAGCCAGGACAGGCTCTACAGCTTCAGGCTGCCCAGGCAGACCAAAAGCAAACTCAGCCCCCGCCCCGCTACACAGAACCCAAACTGGTGCAGTTAATGGAGCGACAGGGAATTGGGCGACCCAGCACCTACGCTCCAATCATCAAAACGCTGCGAGAGCGAGACTATGTAGAACTTTCGCAGGGCAAACTTCAGCCGACAGCGTTAGGGTTAGATCTGGATGCGGCCCTAGAAAAACTGCTGCCCGATCTGATTCAGCCTGCATTCACAGCGCAGATGGAAGCGGCTCTGGATGCGATCGCTTCTGGACAACAAGACTGGCAAGTTTATCTCACCAGTTGGCATCGAGACTATTTTGCGCCAGCAATTATCAAAGCACGACAGGCAATCGGGACAAGTCACTTCCAAGAAACTCACCTTAAGGAAACTCACTTAAAGGAAATCCCTCCAGCCTCCCCTGGGCAGAACCTTGCACCTCAAGCCCAAAAGTCCTCAACCAAAACTCTTAAAAATCAAGCATCTCAGCTTTCTAAAGTGACTTGCCCAAGCTGTGGTGAGTTAATGCACAAGATCCCTTCGCACTCCAAAAAGCTAAAAGCCAATCACTTTCTCAAGTGCATAAAGCCAGGTTGTGCGACCGTCCTGTTTTGGAACTCAAAAGCTAAAAAATATGAGTTGCCCTACCGCCAGCGAACTCCCGACCCTGAATCTTTTACGGACTATCCTTGCCCAGTTTGTGGAGCATTGTTAGAACGCTATAGCTACACCAAAGAAGGACAGGCAAAAGTCATGCTACGCTGTTCCCTAACCGAAAATCGCAAAGGAAAGTGTAAAGAGGTTGCCTTTTTTCAGGCAAGAGAGGGCTTCTGGTCGCCCAAATATGGTGTGTTAGAGGCTCACTTTGAGCATCTGTGAGCCTCTCTTGTCGAACATTTAGCTGGCTAGTTGCTCAGGCAGTCTTAAAAAAGCGAATGATTTCACGGACGTGTTCCAGAAATTGACCGTCAGTAGTGAGTTGAGCGATCGCCCCTTTTGCTTCTCTCACAATCTGCTCGTGGTCTGCCTGGTTAGTTGCCTGCACTTCTCGTAGCTGAGCATCCAGACGAATGCACTGCTGGCGAGTGGCTTCCAGGTCTCGCTGCTGAGCCGATACCCAGGAGGTCGATTCGTCGGGGTTAAGCTGCTCCTCCAGGCGTTTGATAGTTTCCTCAAGGTTAAAGACGCGATCGCGCAGTTCCAGCACATCCTCTCGCGGATATTTCACCTGCTGCCGAATCATTGCCAGCCGCGTTGCTAAGTATTGATAGGTTCTCACTGCCGGACGCAACACCGTGAGCAACAGCGCTGCGCCAGAGCCGATATAGCCGATGGCGCTGATTCCGTTGGCAGCCAGGGTATAGAGTCCAACTGCCGAAATTAGGTGCAGGGCAATCGCCACCCACAGCGAAGCTTGCGCTACCTTTGCAGCATATCCAATTTGTTTTGCATTAACCGCAATGCCTTTTTCTGTCGATTGTCCGGCTTCGGCTAACACTTCCTTTGCATCAAAGTGGACATTCCAGGGAACTGTCACAATCACCAGCAGCCATTCAAATACAGCAATGCCAATAATCCAGTCGAGAAAGTTGCCCGTCGGAATGTGCAGCCATTGCAACACACCAAACACCAGCAGCACTAGCAGTGCAAACCCAAAGTTAAACGCGATCGCCACCATCCTGCTATCCTCCGCTGCCTAGAAAGTTGTTTCTATTCTGGACAAAGCGGGTAACGATTACGGGGTAACGTGTGATGGTTTTAATAGAGCCACAGTGAGCATCAGCACAGATATAGGTCTTACGGCATTCCCCGATGAAACAAGGGCTTACAGCGTCTCTCAAATGGATAAACCAACCGTAGGGACGAACGAACCTTCACAGATTCTTTTAATAAAGAGTTAAAGGGCAACTTGTAAGATTAGGCTAAGTGAAAGTAATGTCTTTTGAAAAATTCAGTAGACTTTTGGGGAACAAATTTTAGTGTTTCAGTGTATACACGGAACTTTCCTTAGAAATACGTAGTAAGATTTACGTAATAGGCTTCTAGTAGGTCGGTCTAATACTTGGCTTACTGCATTGAAGGGCGCATCTCCCAATCATCTTCCCCAACAGAGTTAAGCGGTAGGTTTTGCCAAATTTCATTGACCTAAGGTTGCTGAAATGGTGACTTTCCTGCTGCACGCTCTGCGGATTGAAACAAGTTGCCTTGATTCCTTCAATCTTAGAAGTGTTGTGTATTTAGTTAAACCACCGCTCAAACTTGATGCCCAACGAAACCGCTCTCAAACTTCCAGAGTAGCTAAGCGATCGCCCATGCCCCTGGTGATTGCAATGACGCTCCTGAGTGCGGTCGGCACCATGTTGACTGTTGCCTCCGTGATTTTGCTGCACAGCTTTGAGCGCGTAGAAACTCAGGCAATGCACCAAAACCTTGACCGCACCCTGGATGCTTTATCGAATGATTTTGCTGCTCTGAGTACGACGGTAAACGACTATGCTGCCTGGGACGATACCTATGCTTTTTTAGCGGATGGAGACTCAACTTACATCAAGCTAAATCTCAACAAATCCACGTTTGCAGCCTTCAATCTGCATTTGATTCTACTGGCACGACCTTCAGAGCAGATTGCTTTTAGCCAGCGGCGCGATCCGCTCACTTCTGACATCACTCCGGTTTCCCAAAGGCTGCAAGCTGCCATTATTCACAGTGGCATCCTACAGCACACTGACAGCAAGGAGCGTTTTGGCATTGTGCTGCTGCCCGATGGCCCGATGTTAGTGGCGGCTCATCCGGTGCTGCCCAGTAGCCTGGAGGGTTCCAGTCGCGGCACTTTGGTAATGGGGCGCTATCTCAATGCGGCAGAAGTTGAGCGGCTGTCTGAGCTGATTCAGGTTTCGCTCACGCTGCGTCAAGCTACGGAGGCTTCACTGCCTGATGATTTTGAGGCGGCTCGTACTGCTTTGTTAAACGGGCAAGCTGATTTTGTGCGGGCTTTGAGTCTGGACAAAATCGCAGGTTACGTTCTGCTCAAAGACATTCAGGGAAATCCGGCTGTGCTGCTGCGGGCAGAGATGCCCAGAGTGATCTACCGTCAGGGATTGCTTAGCCTACGCTGTTTGGGTGTGTCGCTGCTGACCCTGGGAGCGCTGTTTGGGCTGATAATCTGGCTGCTGTGGCGCAAGCTAATGTGCAATCTCATTGAGCGGGATCGCATGGAGCAAGCATTATTTCAGGAAGAGCGGTTTCGCAAAGTGTTTGAAGGTGCGCCGACTGGCATGGCGATCGCCAACATTCGCAGCGGTCAGATCGTCAAAGTCAACCATGCGCTCTGTGAAATGCTGGACTACACCAGCGCTGAGCTAGAAGCAAAGACCTTACAGGAAATTACTCACTCTGATGACTGGAAGCAAAACAGCCATCTGTGTGAAAAACTGATATCGGGGGCGATCGTCAGCTACCAGTCCGAAAAACGCTACCTCAAACAAAATCAGCAAACTCTCTGGGTAAATTCCACCGCCACACTCATCCATGACCCCCAGGGAAACGCCTGTCATATCCTGGGAATGTTTGAGAACGTGACCGAACGCAAGCAAACCGAAGCCATTTTGCGCCAGTCCGAAGCACAATACCGCAACCAGGCTGAGCAACTGAGCAGCACCCTGGCTGAACTCCAGCAAACCCAGGCGCAGCTTGTGCAGAGCGAAAAGATGTCCAGTTTGGGACAGCTTGTTGCCGGAATCGCCCACGAAATCAACAATCCCGTCAACTTCATCTCTGGCAATCTGGCTCACGTCGATAGCCTCACCCAAGACTTGTTAAATCTGGTCAGGCTCTACCAGGAACACTATCCTCAACCGTCGGCTGAAATCATGGCAAAGACAGAAGCAGCCGACCTGGACTTTCTGTACGAGGATCTACCAAAGCTGTTCTCGTCGATGAAGGTCGGCTCTGAGCGAATTCGCCAACTGATTTCATCGCTCTGCAACTTTTCCCGCCTGAATGAAGCAGATGTCAAAGCGGTTGACCTTCACGAAGGCATCAACAGCACGCTGATGCTGCTACAAAGCCGTCTGCAAGCAACCGAGGTTCGCCCCGCTATTCAGGTTGTGAAAGATTACGAAAACCTGCCGCTAGTGGAATGCTACGCTAAGCAGCTTAATCAAGTCTTTATGAACATCCTGCTGAATGCGGTCGAGGCGATCGACCGCAAATGGGAGGCAGAACAGGAACCGGAAAAAGCAAAACAGCCGCCTTGCATTTGGATTCAAACCTGGCTCAAAGGCGATCGCGTAGGGGTGCAAATTTCAGACAACGGCACGGGTTTCTTAGAGCAAGTCAAGACGCGCATCTTTGACCCGTTTTTTACCACCAAAGCAATTGGGGAAGGAACAGGACTGGGGCTATCAGTGAGCTACCAGATCGTCGTCGGCAATCATCAAGGACAGTTGCAGTGCAGTTCTATCCCCGGTCAGGGGGCTGAGTTTACCATCCAGGTTCCACTTGAGAGGCAGTTGCCCCAGTGCCGCACAGGAATTGCCACACGCCCGTAGGTACTTCCGCAGTCCGCAGATTGGTCAGGACAAATAACTGTAGGCTGTAACTGTAGATTGAGAGCAGCAAAGCGGAACCCAACAGAATTTAGACTTCAAGCGGTTACTAGCAGCGCTGGATCAAGCTCACGCGGATACAGCAGCCAGGTTCGCTGCCAGGGCTGAATTAGCGTTTTCACCAGAGGCGACTGCTCGCTGATTTCCTGTAGCCCCATTTCTGTTGCTAGCTTAATGCCGCGCTGGTAAAGCGTGTAGCCATGACTTAGAGCCGTGCGAAGCCCTGCGTAGTATTGTGGCTGGGCGTGTGGCTGATCGGTCTGAGCCAGCCAATCCTGCACTCGCTGCAACAGTTGAGTCTGCTGGGCAGTTTCCAGGTGCGTAATATCTAAAGTTTTAAGTAAATCTCGATCTAGAAAACGGCGGCACAAATCTGCCAAAACGCGATCGCCATGACGCTGCCATCGGTGCAGATGATAGACAAACACCCCATCATCCGCATCCAGGTATTGCATCAGGGGTAACTGGTTACAATCTTGCTGAAGCCACGCTGTCATCACTTCATCTGCCTGTAAGTTATCTAGGGCTAGCTGCTCTCTCGCTCGTTTGAAAGCGTGTTCTAGCACCCAGGCTGCCGAAATATTTTTGGGATGGTTGTAAACCTGAGCATACATGAAGTAGCGCACGATCAGGTAATGCTCGATCGCCGCCATGCCTTTTCGGGCGACTACAAGCTGCTGGCTCACGGGGTCATAGCTCATCGCCATCAGAATGCGATCGAGGTCTAGCTTGCCGTAGCTGGCTCCGGTAAAGTAGCTGTCGCGCATCAGGTAATCCAGGCGATCGCAATCTAACTGGCTAGAAACCAACTGCCACACCAGCGGCACCGGATGCTGTTTCTGGTAAACCTGCTGAAGCTGATTTAACAAGTCAGGCTCAAACTCGTCTAGCAACTGCCGCAAGGGAGCAAATTCTCGTAAGATTCGCCCCGTCCAGTATTCATGATGACAGCCAAAAATGTCTTCGCAGGTGTGGCTAAACGGCCCATGCCCGATGTCGTGCAATAGGGCTGCACAAAGTACTGTCGCTCGGTAAGGCTTCAGCAGCGGATAGCGGTGGGCAATGCGATCAAAGGCGCGACGGGCGATCGCCATCACGCCTAGAGAGTGGGTAAACCGTGACCCTTCTGCCCCATGAAAGGTGAGACTCGCCGGGCCAAGCTGCCGAATTCGGCGCAATCGCTGAAAGGCAGGGGTGTCGATTAGCCGAATCAGCAGTGCCTCAACCGGGTCGCTCTGGTCAAGGGCGATCGCCCCATGCAGAGGATCATGATAAGTTCGCCCCATATTAAGCAGCACCCGCAACCACCGTCTGCTGAGCTAGCACATCCACTGCCGCCTGATATTGGCGATCGGCAACCGTGCCCACCTGATCGCGGGTAATTGGGTCAAGGGAAACCACCAAATCTGGCACGATGCCCTGACGATTGATGTCATGGTGATTTGGGGTTTCGTACCTGGCGATCGTCACCGCCAGCCCAGAGCCATCCGATAGGTTAAACAGCGATTGAATTAGCCCTTTACCAAAGGTTTTTTCGCCGACCAGCAAAGCCCGTTCGTTGTCCTGCAATGCGCCCGCCAAAATTTCACTGGCGCTGGCAGTTCCCTGGTTGACCAAAACCACCAGCGGGTCGTCCGTGATCGCCTGCCCAGTTGCGTCAAAGCTATCTTGAATTCCCTGACGATTGACCGTGTAAACGACCGTCCCTTCGTCTAGCCAGAGTCGAGCAATTTCAATGCCTGCCTGCAACAGCCCCCCCGGATTACTGCGTAAATCCAGGATGTAACCCTCCGCCCCTTCAGACTCCAGCCGACTCACCGCATGGGCAAGTTCAGCCGTTGCATTGGCGTTGAACTGGTTCAATCGAATATAGCCGATCGCTTTGCCTTCGGACTGGGGACGCAACTCCGCATAAACAGGATTGAGACTGATGCGATCGCGCACCAGCCTTACCTCTATCGGTTCAACTTCCGATCGCCCTACCTTCAGCGTTACCTCACTGCCAATTGGTCCACGCATCAGCTCTGCTGCCTCATCCAACGTTAGGGTCGAAGTAGGGCCCCCATCGATTTCGAGAATGCGATCGCGGGGTTGAATTCCTGCCCGATCGGCCGGGGAGCCTTCAATCGGTGCAATCACCCGCAGTTCCCCTGTTTCGCCATCCTGAGCAATCTGTAAACCCACACCAGTTAGTTCACCAGACGTGTTGGTTTGCAAACTGCGGTACTGGTCAGGCTTAAGCAACCGAGTAAACGGGTCATTCAAACTCGCCAGCATTTGCTGAATCGCCGTGTAAGTTTGCTCCCGATTTTCTAAGGGCTGCTTCAGTGCCCGCTGACGTACAAACCACCAATTTTGATGGTTAAACGTATCATCCACATAGGCCCGGTCTACAATCCGCCAGACCTCGCTGAGCAGCTTTTGTTCTTCAGTGAAGGCATTTGCAGTTGGAGTCCAGCCGCCCAACACTAGCAAAACCGACAACGCTAAAAGCAGCCCGACTCGAAAAAACTGTTTTCTCATAAAGCAGATCTTAAACTTAGGTAAAGACTTATTGCCACAATTTGACCAGGGCGGCGCAAATCTCGAAACGTCTGATCCCTATCCTTAAGCCTCAGCTACGAAAGTTGAAGAGAACATAGTAGCAAGATAGTAGCAAGTCTGACCCTAAAATCGCCTAACCTCTGCCCAATAGAAGCTTTCGGCCGTGAAATCTATCCAGGGGCTATGTTACATTTTCTATTGACAGCAACACATTTTTTGGAACTCTTGCTTCATGTTTACTAAGCAGGTAACCGACTCGAAAGCTTACCAGTGGTTTGAGGAACGCCTGGAAATTCAGGCACTTGCTGATGACATCAGCAGCAAGTACGTCCCCCCCCACGTTAATATCTTCTATTGCCTGGGTGGAATTACCCTGACCTGTTTCCTGATCCAGTTCGCCACTGGGTTTGCAATGACCTTTTATTACAGACCGACCGTAGCTGAGGCGTTTGAGTCAGTCCAATACTTGATGACCGACGTTAGCTTTGGCTGGCTGATTCGCTCCATTCATCGCTGGTCTGCCAGCATGATGGTGCTGATGATGATCCTGCATACCTTCCGCGTTTATTTGACGGGTGGCTTCAAAAAGCCCCGTGAGTTGACCTGGGTAACGGGTGTGATCCTCGCAGTAATTACTGTTTCCTTCGGGGTGACAGGCTACTCCCTGCCCTGGGATCAGATCGGCTACTGGGCAGTCAAAATCGTTTCCGGCGTACCAGAGGCGATTCCCGTTGTAGGCACCCTGATTGCCGACCTGTTGCGCGGTGGCTCCAGTGTAGGTCAGGCGACTCTTACCCGCTACTACAGCGCTCACACCTTCGTTCTACCCTGGCTGATCGCAGTCTTTATGCTGCTGCACTTCTTGATGATTCGCAAGCAGGGTATTTCCGGTCCCTTGTAGGTCTAAGACCTCTAAGGTTGACAAATTGTATCCTTGGGTGGCAGATGTTGGTTCTCCAATTTCGGTAGACTAAGCTGTAAATTGATTAAACCGCACTGCTTAACCTTTCTTTACTTTCAGTCTCAGACCCAAAGGAGAACACCATAGGCTATGGCAACTGTTAAAAAGCCGGATCTTAGCGATCCAGCATTGCGCGAAAAACTCAAGAAAGGCATGGGTCACAACTATTATGGTGAACCCGCCTGGCCAAACGACTTGCTCTACATCTTCCCTGTTGTAATTTTGGGAACGATCGCCTGCTGTGTCGCTCTGGCAGTTCTCGACCCCGCGATGATAGGAGAACCTGCTAACCCCTTCGCGACTCCCCTGGAAATTTTGCCAGAGTGGTACTTGTTCCCCGTTTTCCAGATTCTTCGGATTCTGCCTAACAAGCTGCTGGGCGTTGCAGCCATGGCATCGGTTCCGCTGGGCTTGATCCTTGTGCCTTTCATTGAAAACGTTAACAAGTTTCAAAACCCCTTCCGCCGCCCGATTGCAACCAGTGTGTTTCTATTTGGGACGCTCGTCACCATCTGGTTAGGAGTTGGCGCAACCTTCCCAATCGACAAGTCCCTGAGCTGGGGTTTGTTCTAGAGGAGTTGAGCTTTCCAAAATTCTCTGCCTCTATACGGCTTAGAATACTTTTTACGCCTATGTTGGTTTATTGGGATGTGGGTGCATCTCCAGTAAGGCAGCATGGGCGTTATGTGTTTTGAACCTTAACCAAAGCTTAATAAAACTTACACCATCCCCTGAGAATAAGGGGCTTAATCCCCTTGTTAGCGTGAAACTTGCATAGTTTTGGGATCTGCGTAAGTCCTGCCAACTAGAAAGGTGTCCCAGTCTGTTGACTGAAACCTCGTTTTATTGCTAACAATGCGGCTAAGTAGATTTCAAATGAATTTTTTGGCTACTTAAGCTCAGTGGAATGAAGTCCTGGCTGAGTGTGGGTATGTTGCAGCGCGATCATCTAACCGTTAAGAGTGATTTGAGCGTCCTGACGCACATCCAGGAGTGGTTTGACCAGTTTTGTCTGCGATATGCTGCCAGATTGTTTTGGCTCCAGGAGCAGCACTATCCCCTGAATCTGGCGCTAACTGAAGGATTTACGAATGCGGTGCGTCACGCTCATCACGAGCTTCCTTCAGACACCACAATTGAGATTGACCTGTGCCTCTGGGACGACCGAATTGAAATTCGCATTTGGGATCGGGGCAAACCCTTTAATCCAGATGTTTTAGAAGAACCTGAACCTGGTACTCTGCGGCAGGGAGGCTATGGCTGGTTTTTGCTAAGGCGCTTGGCAGATCATGTGGCTTATGAGCGATCGCCCGATAACAGAAATTGCCTCCTAATCGTCAAACACGCCACCAAAGAACAAACGGTGCCTGATAAGAACTGATAGAACCTGATAGGATATGACGACTCGATAAAGCTCTAACGTCGTTTTCCTGGGTTCGATACAAAGATTCGATTAATCCAGTCAGTTTCAGGATTGAGTTTGAAGGGGAGTTTGTTACGCTTTAGCAGCTACCAGCGATCGCTTCTGCTAGTGATGCTAGAAAGATTCACCTATCCAAATCGGTGCTGGTTCTGCGGATGGCGTGACCGGAGGTAGAGTGATATGTCGAAAACCGCTCTGATTACAGGGATTACAGGTCAGGATGGGTATTACTTGAGCCGTCTGCTGCTAAAGCATGGCTACCGTGTAGTGGGGCTGGTTCCACCGCAGCGACAGAGCAATTTAGCTAAGCTAGGCAACCTGGCAGGTCAGGTAGAAGTATACTCCGTTGCCCTCACTGACAGCGTGGCACTCCTGGAAGCCGTCGAGCAGCTTCGACCTGACGAAATCTATAATCTAGCCGCTCCCAGTTTCGTTCCCGATTCCTGGTCTGACCCCCTCGGAACGTTAGATCTAGTCACTGGTACGGCAACACGCCTGCTAGCAGCGGTACGGCAAGTTGGCTTAGCGACGCGATTCTACCAGGCTAGCAGTTCAGAAATGTTTGGGCAGGTTGACCAGTCGCCCCAAGACGAAAATACGCCCTTTCGTCCGATGAACCCTTACGCTGCTGCCAAAGTACACGCCCATTGGACAATGGTGCATCATCGCCAGCGGTATGACCTGTTTGCCTGTAGCGGCATTTTGTATAACCATGAATCGCCGCTGCGTCCACCAAATTTTGTCACCCGCAAGGTATCTCTAGCCGCTGCGTCAATCAAGCTAGGGTTAAGCGATCGCCTGAATATGGGTAACCTACAAGCTAAGCGTGATTGGGGCTATGCCGCAGATCACGTCGAGGCGATGTGGCGGATGCTGCAAGCCGAAACGCCAGAAGACTACGTGATTGGCACAGGTCAACTGCACAGCGTTGAACAGCTTGTAGCCGCCGCCTTTGCCTGTGTAGGTCTGGATTGGACACAGTATGTCAACGTCGATCCAAATTTGATTCGCGCTGACGAGCATTTTCACCTGGTTGCCAATCCTACAAAGGCCAAACAAAATTTGAATTGGCAGCCTCAAGTCAGCTTTGAGGCACTAATTCAAGAAATGGTTCTGAAGGATCTAGAACGCCTGACATCCGATGCAGTGACTCCTGCTGCTCTCTAACCGCTTTATGAGCAATCTGACGAACCCCTCCTTAACTCAGCCCGATTCAGTCCAGGAAATCAGCCCTGCGAGTTCTGCTGCTCCCTATCTGTTTATTTTTCTAGAAATTTTTGCGCGGGAAGGCGGCATTCAGTCCTATGTGAAAGATATCTTCCGCAGCTATTTGGAGTTGTCTGACGTTCCTGAAGCCGATGTATTTCTGCTGAGGGACAGCCAGGATTGCTCCAATCCTTTCGCTACAGAGTCCTTCAGGTTTAAGTATCTCAAAACAAAATCTCTGCCTCTGGGACGGATTCGACTGGCGATCGCCCTCTTCGTTTACCTGGTGCAACGCCGTCCACAGCGAGTATTCTGTGGTCACGTAAATTTGGCTCCGCTGGTGCGGCAGATGTGTCAGCTACTAGGGATTCCCTATACGGTGCTAACCTACGGTAAAGAGGTGTGGACAGAACTGCCTGAGCGCTATCGTGAGGCACTCAACCATGCCGATCAGATCTGGACAATTAGCCGCTATAGCCGCGATTGCGCCTGCGAAGCAAACAGACTAAATCCTGAAAAAGTGAAATTTTTGCCCTGCGTTGTTAATGAAAACTACTTTACGCCTGGAGCGAAGTCTGAAACACTGTTGCAGCAATATGGGCTGACTCATCACAAAGTGCTGATGACCGTAGCGCGGCTGTGGTCTGGAGACATTTACAAAGGCGTGGATGTAACCATTCGGGCGTTGCCTGCGATCGCCCAGGTTTTCCCAAAGGTAAAGTATCTGGTGATTGGGCGCGGTGACGATCAGCCCCGACTCGCTCAGCTAGCCAGAGATTTGGGAGTCGAAGATCGGGTCGTTTTCGCTGGGTTTGTACCCACAGAAGCCCTAGTCGAACATTATCGCCTTGCAGATGCCTACGTCATGCCGTCGCAGGAAGGCTTTGGCATTGTCTATCTGGAAGCGATGGCGTGTGGTGTACCTGTGCTGTCGGGTGACTCGGACGGCTCAGCCGATCCGCTCCAGGATGGCAAATTGGGCTGGCAGGTGCCCCACCGCGATCCGGAGGCGGTTGCCCATGCCTGCATTGAAATGCTCAAAGGCTGCGAACGAGTCGATGGTATACCTCGCGATCGCCGCTGTGATGGAGATTGGTTAAGGGAACAGGCGATCGCTCTATTTGGTCAAGATGCTTTAACTCACCAGCTTCATCAACTTCTATAGCGCCACGCACGTCCCTTAGGACACGTTTTTATGAGTTAGCCCGACTTACCCATTCTGCCTGTCATTGCTTAGCCAGATACCCTATCCTGAAAGAAGGTCTGAGAAGCAAGTTTGAATCCTGCAAAGCTAGTATCGCAAGGCAGCAAACCCCGTAGTCAGTCCGGCTGATTGAAGGAGATCATCTGTGAACCAAAACAGTTACAAAAACCTACAGCTAAACCTATCTGGCTTTAGTTTTTGGCTCACCCTATTTGCGGTCGTTTGGCTGCTGGGTTCAATTGGGCTAGGCTGGCTGGTCAAATCCTTTTTTATCTTGATTGGCTTGCTTTTAATTACTCCTGCGATCGCTTTTCTCGGTTTCCGCTGGTGGTTGCAGCTGCAATCTG
>JAAUTN010000365.1 GCA_012031415.1 Leptolyngbyaceae cyanobacterium SM1_4_3
CGAACAGGTGATTGAAGTTGCAGAACGCTACACGGCGCAGGGCGAGGAACTGATTCTATAACTTCTGAAGAAACAGCCCGATTAACTCAGGTATTGCAAACTGCTTATGTAGATGGCATTCGTGCCTGTGCGATTGTGTTTTGCATGGCTATCGCTATCCTAATCATGAGCAGCAAGTGATGGCGATCGCCCAGCAAATCGGCTTCACTCAGATCTCCGTTTCCCACGAAGTGAGTCCGTTGATGAAACTGGTGAGTCGCGGCGATACCACTGTTGTCGATGCCTATCTCTCACCCATTTTGCGACGGTATGTAGATCGAGTCGCAAATAGCCTGACCGGAAGTACAGAAACTCACTTCACCAAACTAGAGTTTATGAAATCTGACGGGGGACTCACCGATGCCCGACTGTTTCAGGGCAAAGATAGTATCCTTTCTGGACCCGCTGGTGGAATTGTAGGAGCAGTCAAAACCGCTACTGCCGCCGGATTCGACAAAATTATTGGCTTTGACATGGGAGGCACCTCAACCGATGTTTCTCACTTTAATGGGGAATATGAGCGCACCTTTGAAACCGAAATTGCAGGTGTGCGGCTCCGTGCCCCGATGATGTCAATTCACACCATTGCGGCAGGGGGAGGCTCAATACTGTTCTTTGACGGCTCTCGCTATCGAGTCGGGCCAGAGTCCGCAGGGGCAAACCCCGGACCAGCCTGCTATCGCAAGGGCGGACCACTCGCGGTGACAGACTGTAATGTAATGTTAGGCAAGATTCAGCCGGAGTTTTTCCCTCATGTATTTGGCGAAACGGGAAATTTACCGTTAGACAGTGAGATTGTGCAGCAAAGATTTGCCGCATTGAGTGCAGAAATTCAATCAAAAACGGGCGATTCTCGTACACTAGAACAAGTCGCAGCAGGTTTTTTGGCGATCGCCATTGACAAAATGGCCAGCGCCATCAAAAAGATCTCAGTTCAACGCGGTTATGACGTAACCGAATACACCCTCTGCTGCTTTGGCGGCGCGGGGGGGCAACACGCCTGCCTGATTGCCGAAGCGCTAGGCATGACACAAATCTTCATTCATCCTTACGCGGGTGTGTTGTCAGCTTACGGCATTGGTTTAGCCGACCTTCGCACCCTCAAAGAAAAAGCGGTGGAGGTTCGCTTAACTCCAGATACAGTTCCCGCCCTAAAGCAGAGTTTAGATGAGTTGAGTGCAGCGGGTCAGGCAGAAATTTCGGCGCAGGGAGTGAGTGGCGATCGCATTCAAACGTTGCTCAAAACTCACCTTCGCTACGAAGGCACGGATTCCGCGCTGATCGTAGACTTTGGTGATGCAGACACGATGCGAACTCACTTTGAGCAGGCTTATCACCAGCGCTATGGCTTCACCATGCCCCACAAAGCCCTGATCGTGGAAGCCGTCTCCGTAGAAGCGATCGGGCAAACCACACCCCTCACCGAACCCCTCCTTCCCACAGGCAGAACTACGCCACTCACCCCGATCGCCACTGTCCAGATTTACACTCACGACACCTGGCATGAAACTCCCGTTTATCAGCGGGAAGACCTGAAACCAGGCGATCGCCTCCCTGGCCCATGCCTCATCATTGAACCCACTGGCACCAACGTCATTGAACCGGGCTGGAGCGCAGAACTGACTCAGCGAAATCACCTGATTCTTCGCAAGGATGAGGACGGAAGGATGAAGGACGAGGAGAGGGATGAGGACGGAAGGATGAAGGATGAACGTGTATCCTCATCCCTCATCCCTCATCCCTCATCCCCCATCCCTCATCCCTCATCCTTGCGCCCCGACCCCGTTCTTTTGGAAATCTTCAATAACTTGTTTCGGGCGATCGCTGAAGAAATGGGTATTACTTTGCAAAACACCAGTTATTCCGTCAACATCAAAGAGCGGTTAGATTTCTCCTGTGCCGTTTTCGATCAGCAAGGTCAACTGGTTGCTAACGCGCCCCACATTCCGGTACATCTCGGCTCCATGAGTGAGAGCGTTCACAGTCTAATTCGAGCAAAAAGTGATGTTCTCAAACCCGGTGATGTGTATGTTTCTAACAACCCCTACAACGGCGGCACCCACCTCCCCGACATCACCGTCATCACCCCCGTCTTTCCCTCTATCTCCCCTCATCCCTCATCCCTCATCCCTCATCCCTTCTTTTACGTTGCCTCTCGCGGCCACCACGCCGATATTGGTGGCATTACCCCCGGCTCCATGCCGCCTCACAGCACCTCAATGCAGCAAGAAGGCATACTGATTGATAACGTTCAGCTTGTCAATCAAGGAGAGTTTTGTGAATCTGAACTGGTTGACTTACTCACTTCAGGGGAGTATCCGGTTCGGAATGTGACTCAGAATATTGCTGACTTACAGGCTCAAGTTGCTGCCAATGAGAGAGGGTCACAAGAACTGCTGCGAATGGTTCAACACTATAGCTTAGAAACCGTTCAGGCTTATATGCAGTATGTGCAAAACAATGCAGAAGAGTCTGTGCGACGAGTCATTGATGTATTGCAAGATGGACAGTTTGTTTATCCGATGGATGATGGCTGTGAGATTCGGGTGAAGATTACGATTAATCGGGGTGATCGCTCTGCCCACATCGACTTTACAGGCACTTCCTCGCAACAACAGAGTAATCTGAATGCGCCTCTGGCGATTTGCAAAGCAGTTGTTTTGTATGTTTTTCGCACCCTCGTGGAAGATGACATTCCCCTGAATGCGGGATGTTTAAAGCCGCTACAGATCACCATTCCTGATGGGTGTATGTTAAATCCACACTATCCGGCTGCGGTAGTGGCAGGAAATGTGGAAACTTCACAGGCGATCGCCAACGCGCTCTACGGTGCCCTCGGCATAATGGCAGCATCTCAAGGCACAATGAACAATTTCACCTTTGGCAACGAGCAGCACCAGTACTACGAAACCATTTGCGGTGGCTCTGGTGCTGGAGCTACATTCGACGGAACGGATGCCGTGCAAACTCACATGACTAACTCACGACTCACCGATCCAGAAGTGCTGGAATGGCGATTTCCGGTATTGCTAGAGGAATTTGCGATTCGGCACAACAGCGGCGGCAAAGGACACCATTCGGGAGGGAATGGCGTGATTCGCCGCATTCGTTTCAGGAGATGATGACTGCCGCGATTCTCTCAGGGCATCGAGTGATTCCCCCGTTTGGGCTAGAGGGAGGGGAACCGGGGGCGATCGGTCGTAACTTTGTAGAACGAAAGGATGGGGCGATCGCACCTCTACCGGGTAAGGCGGAGGTGCAAGTTCATGCAGATGATGTGTTTGTGATTGAAACTCCTGGTGGAGGCGGCTTTGGTGCCCCAACTTAAGCAGGCACGTAACGTCTGATATAGCTATCTAGGGTTTCCATCCTCATGTTGAAGACCGATTCTAATCGCTCAATTTCAGCAGTAGTGCAGTAAAACTCATTGGAGAGCAACGTCCGCAAAGTTCCCAACGCTTGCTGCGCCTCAGGATTAAAGAATCCTACTACAGTGCGAATTCCATCCACAGCGCCAACAGGCGGGTTGATTACAATCGGTTCCTGGTTAAAAATCTGCTCAAAAATTTTGGGAATATTGCTTCGCTCAATAATTTCTGGCCCACCGACCGCAAAAATTTGATTTCGGGCAGCTTCAACGGCGACAGAATCTACCGCAATTCGAGCCAGGTCATCTGTACTGACAATGGACGAACGGATTCTTAAATCGCCGATTGTGAAATAAATGCCAGACTGTTTGAATCGCTCCGCTAGGGGCACTAAGTCAGAAGCAAAGCCAGACGGACGCAGAATCGTGTAGTTGAGTCCGCTGGCTTGCAGATAATTTTCGACTGCCCGCTTTGCTTTGAACGTGGGCGCATCTTCATAGCCGCGATCGCTTCCCAGCACTGAGACAAAGACAAAATGCTCAACTCCAGCCGCTTTTGCTGCATCGATCAGGTCAACATTGGCGCGGTAATCTAGCATTTCGGCAGTGCCATTGCTGGTTTCGTTTGCACCGTGAGTGCTAATTACATAGCGAATACCTTGACACGCTTTTTGAATGTCTCGTTCTTTCAACAGATCGCCAACAAAAATCTGTGCGCCGCGATTTTCCAATTCTGCGTAGCGCGAGGTCAGCCGCACAAAGGCTTTGACAGGTTTTTCTTCTTCTCGTAGCCGCTTGACGATGCGGTGTCCGAGATCTCCGGTGGCTCCAGTAACTAGAAACATAGAAATTGGGGGGATTAGGGACTAGGGGCTAGGGGCTAGGAGACCCGTAGATTGGGTTGAGCTTTACGAAACCCAACAAATTGAGCGTGATCGCTAGATCGGTTGGGGTAGATAGCTTCTTCCCGTAGGGTAACTCAAGATCTGTGTGGGTTGTGCGATCGCTCCGTAGATCGACCAAGATCAGCGGCAGCAGGCAATCTCGGCATCACCACCAAGCTCTCTCAACTTCTACATCATTTGGATTCTTGACACGAATGGCGCGCTTCGCTTTGGCGAACTGAGTTAGCTGTGCATTGGTATGGCACTGATCAAAAAGTTGCTCTCTCATCTGCTCCTAAACACCAAATGATTTCTAGGCACTGACTTAAGCGTCAGATCTGCGACTTCTCGAAGAAGTCGCAGATCTGAGCGCTGCATTTTTCTCATTTAAGCAATACCCAGTTCTACGATAACGGGGGCATGATCGCTAGGTTTCTCCAATTTGCGGGGAGCGATGTCGATGGTGCAGCTTTTTGCCGACTCATAGAGGGTTTGAGTGGCGTAGTGATGGTCAATCCGCCAGCCGAGGTTGCGACGAAAGGCGGCGGTGCGATAGTCCCACCAACTGTATTGACCGCCTTCCTGATTAAATTTGCGAAACACGTCCTGAAGTCCCAAATCTAAAACAGCTTTCAGGCTTTCCCGCTCTAGGTCGGTTGCCATCACCATTGTTTCGCGTCCTTGAGAATTGTGAATATCCAGATCTTCAAGGGCAATGTTAAAGTCACCGCAGATTAACAGGGGATTGGGTGATTGGAGCAGTAATGCCTGCACGTACTCCCGCAAGGTTTTCAGCCAGCGCAGTTTGTACTCATATTTGTCGCTGCCGACCGAGGAACCGTTGGGCACGTATAGGTTAATTAGACGCAACTGATCGCTGATGATGCCGCTGATGACGCGCTTTTGGTCGTCCAGATCTCCTACTGATATGTCAGGTAAAACGGCTGAGAAGCCCATTTTGACATCGGTGAGCGGAAGGCGGCTGATTAGCGCTACGCCGTTGTAGGATTTTTGTCCGTAGACGTAGAGATGGTAGCCCAGCGATTCTAAAGGCGATCGCGGAAAATCGTCATCCACAACCTTCGTTTCCTGCACACACAGCACGTCAACCGGATTTTCCTGCAACCAGTTGGTTACGTGTTCCAGGCGAGTGCGAATTGAGTTAACGTTCCAGGTTGCAATTTTCATGTTGAATTAATGCTCAAAGATGCTGGAATACTGCATCAGGTCTAGTTTGACGAGGGTAGGGAGGCAGGCAAAGCACTCCTGAGCTAGTTCCCAGCGACCTTCCCGCTTCAACATTTCAGTTAGCCTGGTTTTGACGCTAAGCAAGTAGCGCACGTCGTTTGCTGCATAGCGAAGCTGTTCTTCAGATAGGTTAGCAGCGTTGCCCCAGTCGGAACTTTGGGCACTTTTATCCAGTTCAATTTTCTCTAATTCCTGCACCAGATCCTTCAGTCCATGACGCGGTGTGTAGGTGCGGGCTAGCTTACTGGCAATTTTGGTGCAAAAAGCAGGTTGAACCTGAATATTCAGGTGATATTGCAAAGTTGCCAGGTCAAACCGAGCAAAGTGAAATACTTTGAGCGTACTTTCTGCCTCTAAAATCTGCTTGAGCTTGGGAGTTTCGGTTTGCCCTAGTTCAATGCGAACGACCGCTACGTTTCCCTTCGGGTCACAAAGCTGAACCAGGCAAAGGCGATCGCGCTGTGGCAACAACCCCATCGTTTCGGTATCAACGGCGATCGCCTCTGCCTGCAAATACTCAGAAAGCATCTCATCGGAGAGATCGCGATCGCACACCTGAAATTCAAATTCCATCAAACTGCACTCTAAGAACTAGACCCATTCTATTATTCAAGCGTCTGGGTTAGAGGATGTTTGAAACGTCTAATCTGTAACCCAAAAGTCTGTAGGGGGGCTTTAGCGTTCAGGCAAGAATCAGAATCTACCTGCCGAATGCTACGCCCTTACGGGGGACTTTGCTATCTGCCGAATGCCCCGCCTTTACAGGGGACATTTGCTACTTTTCAAACATTCCCTACAACGGCGACAGCCGCTTCACGAAAAGCTGCGTCAGATAGTACTCACCTTGCTCATTTTTAGCAACGCCAATGCCAGTCAGATCAAAATCTCCTTTGATATTGGCATGATGTCCGGGGCTGTCGATCCAACCTTTGACGGCTTGGGTTACGGGATCAGAAAAACCCTGATTGAAAGCGAGATTTTCGGCAACGGTTCTGTAAGGAATCTTTTGGGCGATCGCCTGCCCTCGTTGCTCAAATCCGTCATGGCTAAAGGCGGCTTGCCCTTCTGCCATAGCTTGACTGTGCTGACGGGCAACTTCACTGATCTCAGCGCTAAACTCTAACGGCGGTAGCCCTTGCTCGGCGCGGTATTGGTTAATTTGAGCGTGAACTACTTGCTCTAGCTCTGCGTGAGGGCTGGAAGTTTGTCCTGCTGGAGGAGAGGCAGCTTGCTCGGATTGCTCAGTAGAGCGTAACTGGGGCAACACTTCATAAGTGACTTCCTGGCAAGAGGCGATCGCACCAAACCAACTGCACCGACCCACAGCGCAATAACTCTTGTAAACGAAATAGAACGAACCATGTAAACTGCTGTGAAGTAAGCTGTCTACTCCACAATAGCTA
>JAAUTN010000366.1 GCA_012031415.1 Leptolyngbyaceae cyanobacterium SM1_4_3
AGAAAATGCCATTTTTGACCCTGCCGTTTCTATTTTTATATGCGTCGATTCGGTTTTTTATATGCGTTGTTTCTATTTTGAACCCCATCAATGCATATCAAAAACCCGTCAGCGGTATTCAAAATAGCAATATAGTTACCCGTAGGGACATCCTACAGTTAACTGGGTTTAGCCGCGTTGTTAGAAAATCAGTTAACTTGCTCAAAAATTGTTCCATCGTCCATAACGACTTGCTCTCCAGGTTCTAGCCTCCTTCCATCTGGCAGAACAACTTGTCCTCCACCTTGCTGGTTGGGAATGACTGTCGCTCCATTCGGAAAAATTAGAGTGCCATCGGGCAGAATTCGCGTTCCATCCTCGGTGATATACTCCCCCCCATCAAAGGTAATTTCCGTTGAAGTAAGCTCAATGTCTGCGGAGTTGTTCTCTATTGGATTAGACATTTCTCCGTTCCTTTAGCAAGGTTCCGTCAAATAAAGTTTGCCGAATGCTGCACCCCTACGGTCTAATTCACATTAGGCGTAGATTTTAGGAGCTGGAATTTTGACCAATCACTCTGAAGAGATGCATCCGATTGCCTCTCTGTTTCGCAGCCCCCTCTATGATCTATACCGCGAAGCCCAAGCTCGCATCGTTCCCTTCTCTGGTTGGGAAATGCCTGTACAGTACAGCGGCATTTTGCCTGAGCATCGGGCAGTACGGGAGGCGGCTGGAATGTTTGACATTTCTCACATGGGCAAGTTTGCAATCAGCGGCGCGAATGTGATCGACGCGCTTCAGCAACTCGTTCCTTCTGACCTGAGCCACTTGCAGCCCGCTGAAGCGCAGTACACGGTTTTGCTCAATGCTCAGGCAGGCATTATTGATGATCTGATTGTCTACTACCAGGGCGTAGACACGAAGGGCGAACAGCGGGTGATGCTGATTGCCAATGCTGCAACAACGATCAAAGATCGGGAGTGGCTATTGGCAAATTTGCCTTCAAGTCTAAACTTTCAAGATTTGTCGCCGACGAAGGTTTTGTTAGCCGTGCAGGGTCCACAGGCAGTTAGCTTACTTCAAACCTGTGTGCAGGAAGATTTATCACAGGTCAAGCGGTTTGGACATCTGGAAGGCACCGTTCTAGGACAGCCCGGATTCCTAGCGCGAACGGGCTACACGGGTGAGGATGGCTTTGAGGTGATGGTCGATCCGCAAACGGGAATTGATTTGTGGCGATCGCTCCTCAACTCCGGCATTACCCCTTGCGGCTTGGGCGCACGCGACACCCTGCGCCTCGAAGCGGCAATGGCCCTCTACGGTCAAGACATTGACGAAACCACCACACCGCTCGAAGCGAGTCTGGGCTGGCTGGTTCACCTCGATCGCAAAGGTGACTTCATCGGTCGCACAGTTCTAGAAAAGCAAAAACAGTTTGGCGTAGCCCGAAAGCTGGTTGGGCTACAGATGGAAGGGCGAAACATTGCCCGTCACGACTATCCGGTGCTGTTTAACCAGGAAAAGGTTGGGGTGGTTACAAGCGGTACGCTGTCTCCCACCTTGGGGAAGGCGATCGCCCTTGCCTACGTTCCCACTCACTTAGCCAAGACCGGACAGGACTTGGACATTGAAATTCGGCAGAAAGCGTATCGGGCGATCGTCGTGAAACGTCCGTTTTACAAATCAACAGCAATTCCAATCCTGTGAAATTGGACAACATTAGATGTTCAAACTGTCAGCAGTCGTCGGTGTAACAGCCACAATTCCTTGGGAGGTGTATCGGTTAAAGTCGTCTCCATTCAGCGTGAGAATATGCGAAATATCGTTGATTTTCATCGCTGCAACCAGTCGAGCATCGTGAACCTGAACTTATCTTTACAAACTACTGTAGCTTTTTCAGCATTTACAGAATAATTTTGTTCTGGTGGCTCTAGTAAAGTCTGGCAACCCGTTATGGCGCTCGAATATCCCGAAGATTTAAAGTATCTCGACTCCCATGAGTACGCTCGGCTCGATGGCGACATTGCCACCATCGGCATTACCGCCTTTGCCGTTGACCAGCTTGGCGACATCGTTTTCCTGGAATTGCCCGACGTTGGCTCAGCCCTAACCAAAGGAGAAACCTTTGGCACCGTCGAATCGGTCAAAGCAGTAGAAGATCTGAACGCGCCCATTTCCGGCACGGTAATCGAGCGCAATGACCCAATGGTGGAAGCGCCTGAGCAATTGGCAGAAGACCCCTACGGTGAGGGCTGGCTGCTCAAGGTGAAGTTTGAAGATGCCAGCGAACTAGACAGCGCCCTGTCTGCCAGTGAATATCAGTCTCAGGTCGAAGGGGAATAGCGCTGGTCAAACTGAGACAGCCTAAGACAGAGCAGAAACCAGGAGCTTAAAGGTAACAACAGTTAAGACGGGTAGGGGATATATCAAGCTCTGTTTGAAAAGTCTAATCTGTAACCCAAAAGCTTGTAGGGGCATAGCATTCGGGCAATAATTTGGGTCTATTCCAGGGTTTACCTGCCGAATGCTACGCCCTTACAGGGGACATTTGCTACTTTTCAAGCATCCTCTAAGCGAGAATTCTGCTATTTATTGCAAAGTATTGCAAAATAGTCAGAAATCTGATCAATTCTGATCTGACACTTTAATTGTCGTTCTCCCCTGCACTGCCTCCATGTCTTCAGATTCTCTCGATCTGCATCGCTCGTCTGAATTAAGCCAGTCCGATCTGGATGCGTCATACGCTCAGGTTGGCTCGTCTACTGTCTTGCAAAATGGAAACGCTTCAGCCTCCAATAGGTTCAAACGGGCATTTGACGAAGCGCAGGGAGAGTTTGAGCGCAGGCATATTGGCCCCAGCCCGAAAGACATTCAGGCAATGCTGGAAGTTTTGGGCTTTTCGACGCTAGAAGCGCTAATCGACAAAACGATTCCACCTGCTATTCGTCTGCAAAAGCCGCTAGAGCTAACGGGTGGATGCAGTGAATATGAGGTGTTGCAAGAGTTGCGGGCGATCGCCACCCAAAACCAGATCTTCCGCTCCTGCATCGGCATGGGCTACTCTGACTGCATCACGCCTCCGGTGATTCAGCGCAACATTTTAGAAAATCCAGGCTGGTACACCCAATACACCCCCTACCAGCCAGAAATTGCTCAGGGACGGCTGGAGGCACTGCTCAACTTTCAGACAATGGTGATCGACCTGACCGGACTGGAGATCGCCAACGCTTCCTTGCTGGATGAAGCCACCGCTGCCGCCGAAGCGATGACCATGAGCTATGGCTTACACAAAGGCAGCGCCAAAACCTTTTGGGTTTCCCAAGCGTGCCATCCCCAAACGATTGATGTGATTCAAACTCGCGCTAAGCCGCAGGGGATTGAGGTAATCGTGGGCGATCATCAAACCTTTGAGTTTGACTCGCCCATCTTCGGCGCACTACTGCAATATCCCGCGACAGACGGCACGATTTACGACTATCAGGAATTTATCCGGCAGGCACACGCAGCAGGCGCTCTGGTGACAATGGCGGCAGATTTGCTCAGCCTCACCTTGCTAAAACCACCCGGCGAACTGGGTGCAGACATTGCAGTAGGCAACACCCAGCGGTTTGGCGTTCCCCTCGGTTACGGTGGACCTCACGCGGCCTACTTTGCCACGAAGGAAGCCTACAAGCGGCAGATTCCAGGGCGGCTGGTCGGCGTTTCCAAAGATGGATCGGGACGACCCGCCCTGCGGCTGGCGCTGCAAACCCGCGAACAGCACATTCGCCGCGACAAGGCGACCAGCAATATCTGTACGGCGCAGGTGCTACTGGCGGTGATGGCAGGGATGTATGCGGTGTATCACGGACCAGAAGGGCTGTACCAGATTGCCCGTCGCATTCACCAGCACACCGCAACTTTGGCAGAAGGCTTGCAGCAGTTGGGCTATGAGGTCGGTACGCCATTTTTTGACACGCTGCGGGTTGAAGTGGGCAACCAGGCAAAGGAAATTTTTGAGCGGGCGATCGCCACCGCATTAACCTGCGTCGAGTGGGCGATCGCACCATCAGCATTTCCCTTGACGAAACCACCTGTGAGCAAGACTTGCTGCACCTATTTCAGGTTTTCTCACGGGGAGAAATTGTTCACTTTACGCCATCTACTCTTTCCTCCAGCCCCAAATTCCAGATTCCCGTTGACCATCAGCGCACCACACCTTATCTCACCCATCCAGTCTTCCATCGCTACCGCTCCGAAACGGAACTGTTGCGCTACATGAATCGGCTCCAGGCAAAGGATTTGTCTCTGACGACAGCCATGATTCCGCTTGGCTCTTGCACCATGAAGCTAAACGCCACCGCCGAAATGATCCCAGTTAGCTGGCCAGAGTTTGCTCAAATTCATCCCTTCGCCCCGCTAGAGCAAACTCAGGGCTATCAAACGCTGTTTCAGCAGCTAGAGCAAATGCTGTCCGAAATCACCGGATTCGCGGGAATTTCCCTCCAGCCCAACGCCGGATCGCAGGGCGAATACACCGGACTGCTGGTGATTCGGCAATATCACGAGCAGCGCGGCGAAGGGCATCGCAACATTTGCCTGATTCCCGAATCGGCGCACGGCACCAACCCCGCCAGCGCAGTCATGGCAGGCATGAAGGTCGTCCCCGTCGTTTGTGATGAGGACGGCAACATTGACGTAGATGACTTAAAAGCAAAAGCTGAAAAGCATCAAGATTCTCTAGCCGCGCTGATGGTGACGTATCCCTCAACGCACGGCGTATTTGAGGAAGCGATCGAGGAAATTTGTGCGATCGCCCATCAGCACGGCGGTCAGGTCTACATGGATGGTGCAAACATGAACGCTCAGGTTGGGCTTTGCCGTCCGGCAGACTTCGGCGCAGATGTCTGTCACCTCAACCTCCACAAAACCTTCTGCATCCCTCACGGCGGCGGCGGCCCCGGTGTTGGGCCCATCGGCGTAATGCCCCACCTAAAAGCCTTCCTTCCAGGACATTCCGTAGTTGACCTTAAGGAAACTTATTCTGAAAGTGACCTCCAAAATCCAAAATCCAAAATCCAAAATCCTCGCATTGGCGCGATCGCATCCGCTCCCTGGGGCAGCAGCAGCATTCTGCCGATCTCCTGGATGTACATTGCTCTGATGGGCGCGGCTGGACTAACCAGAGCTACAGGGGTGGCAATTCTCAACGCCAACTACATTGCCAAGCGGTTAGAGAACGATTACCCCATTCTCTATAAAGGTAAAAATGGACTGGTTGCCCATGAGTGCATCTTAGACTTGCGCCAGTTCAAGAAAACCGCTGGAATCGAAGTGGATGATATCGCTAAACGCCTGATCGACTATGGGTTTCATCCACCCACCGTATCCTGGCCTGTCGCCGGAACGGTGATGGTAGAGCCGACCGAAAGTGAGTCAAAACAGGAGTTAGACCGCTTTTGCGATGCAATGATTGCGATTCGAGCAGAAATCCGTGAAATTGAGCAGGGACAAGCCGATCGCCAAAACAATCTGCTGAAAAACGCACCCCACACCGCCGAAATTCTGATCAGCGATGAATGGGATCGCCCCTATTCTCGTCAACGGGCGGCTTATCCAACGAGTTGGACGCGGGAGAACAAATTCTGGGCGGCAACCGGGCGAATTGATAATGCCTATGGCGATCGCAACCTGATCTGCGCCTGTCTGCCAATGGAAGCCTATGCAGAATAGGATAGAGAAACGTAGGTTGGGCTGAAATATGAAACCCAATAGGTCTAAGAGGATGTTTGAAAAGTCTAATCTGTGACCGAGACCGTAGGGGCGTGGCATTCGGGCAAAGATTTTGAGTCCCAGAGACTACCTGCCGAATGCTACGCCCTTACAGAGGATTTTGGGTCTATTCCAGAGTCCATCTGCCGAATGCTACGCCCTTACAGGGACATTTGCTACTTCTCAAACATCCTCCAAATTTTTGAAATTGTTGGGTTTCGCTAGCTCAACCCAGCCGACAGATCAGGAGTACATCCTATGGTTCAGAGTCTTCCAATTAGCAATTTGAGTTTGTACGATGTCGAAGCTAAATTTGACCTGAAAGAAGTCCATGACGAGGCATTTTTCTCAGAATGGTATCAGCACCTACCGGAGCTAACCGAATCAGAACGGCAAGACTTGGATCAGATTAAACGCAACTTTCTATACCTAAACGAATCCCCCCTTGCAGAAGTTGCTGTAAAAATGGTCGTTTTGTCGCCTTTGCTGTCAATGGCAGGCTTTTATCAGCCACCGTTTCGGTTTTCTACAGAAGCATCAGTGCAAATTGTCGCAGAGGATGACGGGCAACTGTTTCGCGGACGAATTGATGTGCTGGTGCTGCAAGAGCGCTTCTGGATTCTCACCGTTGAGTCGAAAGAGGCGGGGTTTTCGTTGAAGCAGGCGATCGCCCAAGCACTTGCCTACATGATGGGCACTCCCTACCCTGAACGCCCCGCTTTTGGGCTAGTCACCAACGGCAGCGAATTTAGGTTTATCAAACTAGAGCAGCATGATGTCCCGCAGTATGGGTTTTCTGACCTGTTTACCTTGCAGCGTCGTCAGAATGAGTTGTATAGCGTGCTGCAAATTATCAAGCATTTAGGTCAAACGTCGATTTTATGATTCGGCGATCGCCCCTAAAGCTAATATTCTAAGGATTGTGGATTAAATAACTGGTGGGGTGGGTGTCTCACCCGCCCGGACGGGCAAGATGCCCATCCCACAGCAAAATGGTTTATTTAATTTTATTTCTTGGGAAAAAGTTCTTAATATCAAAAACAGACTTTAAAAACTTTGAACACAATGACAGACTGGTGGCAAATCTTCCCCCAGGGGCGGCAAACGCTGACCCTTGAAGATGCTGAGGGTGAGCAGGTGGCGATCGCCTACGGGGAAGCCGGAACTGGACAACCGCTGTTTTTGCTGCACGGCATCGGCAGTTG
>JAAUTN010000367.1 GCA_012031415.1 Leptolyngbyaceae cyanobacterium SM1_4_3
ATGTCAGTGCGATTCGACTTAAACCCCTTGTTTCTTACTACAAAATTTTGTTGTGTGATACTAGTCTGGAGGCTCTATGCCTTTTGCACCTTTATCAATTCAAGCTTTGCCGATCGCCATATCAGCGCCCATTCAGGAGAGCAAGATGGTTGAAACAACTCATCTCCAAAAACTGTACGAACAAGATCTGGTGGCTTGGTGTGACGATACAGCCGCCAAGTTAAAAGCAGGCAATTTTGATGAAATTGATCTCAATCATCTAATAGAGGAAATTGAAGG
Organism: Leptolyngbyaceae cyanobacterium SM1_4_3; assembly: GCA_012031415.1. Taxonomy (GTDB): domain Bacteria; phylum Cyanobacteriota; class Cyanobacteriia; order Elainellales; family Elainellaceae; genus JAAUTN01. Next base: position 280 of record JAAUTN010000367.1, read on the forward strand.
GTTGGCTGGGCGCGATCGCCGAGAACTAAAAAGTCGCATTAGAGTATTGCTAACACATTTGCTTAAGCGAACTTATGTGAAATCTCCAGATAATTATCGTGGTTGGGAAATTACGATTCGAGAGCAGAGACAACAGCTTCGCGATCTGCTGGAACAGTCTCCTACTTTGCGAAATGAGGTGACAGCTATTTTCCCCAAATGCTGGAATGAAGCATTGGCAGCGGTCAAGGAAGATTTTCCCAACGCCGAATTTCCGTGTGAATCGCCCTTCAGCCCCAGCATTAATACACTTTTGCAAGAAAGATTCTGGTAAAGCGAGAAACCTTTAGTAGTTCAGTGCAATAAACCAGCTCTTATGCAAGACGATATTAAGTATTATTAAGTGAAGTACTCAAGTGCAGAGGCAACTTATGCTCAGATCAGGATTAGCGCTTTTCTTGGGTTTGCTCCTGGTTAGTTTGTGCTGGGTGAATGGAGGAGTTGCGATCGCCCAACCTTCAACCGCAACCTTTGCATCTGCCACCGCATCATCAGGAGAAAAACCATTGTTTTCGTTTTCAGGAACACCCCCGACCAATCTAGGTGTAAAGGAAGGCAAACTGCTGGAGTGCCCTAGCACCCCCAACTGCGTCAACAGCCAGGCCCCTAACTCTGACAGTGAACATAGCATTCAGCCAATTTCCTACAGTTTAACTCCAGAGCAGTCCCTGGCAAACTTGAAAGCTGTGATTCAAGACTCGCCGCGCACCAAAATCGTGAGTGAAACCGAGGATTACATTTATGCCGAGTTTACCAGCGCCCTGATGGGTTTCGTCGATGATATCGAGTTTTACCTAGATAAAACCCAAAATGTGATTCATGTTCGCTCAGCTTCTCGTCTAGGGCAATCTGACCTCGGCGTAAATCGTAAGCGTGTAGAAGAGATCCGGGCAAAATTTGTAGCACTAGAAGCTTAGGATTGCGGATTAAATGACCTGTGGGGTGGGTGTCTTACCCGCTCAAGCGGACAGATGCCTGTCCCACAGAGTGTGCAGTTTATTCATTTCCAATTCTTAACGTAAGCCAGCAGGGTGCGTCGTGACGCACCCTGAATTTTACTTGACCCTGCGTTAGTTAAACCCTGCCAGCACCAGCGCAACGCCGCCAACCAGTGCCAGAATCGCCAGAACGAAACCAGCGTTAGGGCTACCTTTCCAAGAATAGTTTTTGTCGTCCATAATTTTCTCCAACTATTAAGTTTCTATTCCTATTGTTGCGTATGGTTCTTGATTTCGCTCCACAAGGACTAAATAGGGATGAGGGACTTACGCAATAGAACGCGAGATTGGGCGATCGCCACGCCAACAAGGTGCTGTAAGTCTCATGGCGCTGACTTAAGGAGGCAAGATCTGCGACTTCTTCGAGAAGTCGCAGATCTGAGCGCTGCATTTTTAGTCAACTTTTGTACTATCACAGAGGGTTTTACAGACTGTCTGGAATTTCCATTGTGCCTTCGCTCACCAAAATGGAGGAGCCACCGACGCGAATTGCTTTGATTTCACCGTTTTGCAGGTCAGCTTCGACTTGAATTAAACTGGGGCGACCCATTTCTACTCCCTGTTCGATTGACCAGCGCAGTGTACCGTCAGTGAGTTTGTTGCGATCGCACAGATAACCCGCGATTGCCGTTGCTGCCGCGCCCGTAGCCGGATCTTCATCAATTCCCATTGTGGGGGCAAACATTCGCGCCCACAGGTGAAACGGATCTTGAGGATCGTAGGCAAACACATACAGATCAGAAGCCCAGGAAGACGCAAGGCACTGCTGCCACTCCTGACGGTTTAGCTGAATGCGACTGAGGGCAGCGCGATCGCCCAGCGGCACAAACAAAAACGGCACCCCACAAGAAATCGCTTGAGGCTTATCTTCCCCGTTTAGTAAATCAACCGGATCAAGGGAAAGCACCGCAGCTAGCTTTTCTACAGAAGGAATGTCTGACCGAAATTCGGGCAGCTTGGCAGCAGTCAGAGCCGTGAAGGTCGGCTTCCCAGACTCTACTCGCACATCCACTGCAACGGGGCCAACTCCCTCTTCAAACACGACTGTTGTATCTTCATGAGTAGCAATTTCTCCCAATGTAGCGAGAACATAAGCAGTGCCCACAGTGGGATGTCCGGCAAAGGGTAACTCTCTTCCAGGGGTAAAGATGCGAAGTTGGCGATCGCACCTCACCTGCTGAGCCGGAAAGACAAACACGGTTTCCGACAAGTTAAACTCTCTCGCAACTCGCTGCATCTGCTCAGTGGATAATCCTTGAGCGTCTGGAAACACGGCTAGCGGGTTGCCGCCAAAGATCTGATCGGTAAACACATCAGCAGTGTAAAAACGGTAGCGCATGGTACTGGGAGCGATCGCTGGAGTACTGCCCTGAGTAAACCACTACAGCGCTATTGATGCAATCCCCCAAGATTGAGCAATGCTGCTAGATTTGGATATGTTTTTGCCATGAGGGGAGATGTTATCTTTAGCAAAAGAAGTTCTAAGAATAGCGCAAGATGAAGACTCGTAGCTTTACAGTCATCCTTCACAAAGAGGACGATATGTACGGCGCTGAATGTCCAGAGGTGGGTACGGTCGGTCAGGGCGAGACAATTGAAGAGCGATCGCAGGGTTAAAAGAAGCAACGCGCCTCTATTTAGAAGAATTTACCTTACCTGAAACCTCTCCCAGATTAGTGACGAGTATTGAGGTCAGCTATGCCTAAGTTGCCACGAATCTCTAGCCGGCATCTAATTTACCAACCTCTTCAGCAAACAATTGTTCCTCAACCTGACTCAACCGCAGATAAGTAGCTACGAGGAGCAGGCGATCGCGGTCAATCATGAAATTGATAGGGCAAAACTTTTATACAGCCTTAGCTATCTCACTTGCACTCCTCTCTGATTTTTACTCAGGTTCGTCTTTCTGAAAATAACCAGTAAAGATTACAAGAAATATAGATCTGGCACTGACTTAAGGGGGCAAGATCTGCGACTTCTCGAAGAAGTCGCAGATCTGAGCGCTGCATTTTTACTTATTTTTGTGCTAGCAAATTGTCTCAACCCTAACATTGCAATTGAGCAATTTACGGATACGACTTGACGCTCGGTGCCAGGTAATAGATCCTCGAAATACCTATTTTTCCGTGTGGAGAGGCTCTGAAATAAAACTTTTGGATCGGGCTGAAGCGTTTATCTGCTAAAGCTTACAAGCCTTAATGCGAGAGAAGAGAAACCCCCAAACTCCCCCACCCAACCCAACCCCTACCCCAAATATAGGGAGATGTCCTCGTGGTAATGAGGTGTTATAAACAACACTAACAACCCAAACCCAATTTCCGCCTTTTCGCCATCTGACGCGATCGCCAAACTTTTCAAACGCTTCTCTACGATACTGCCCATCTAGAATGCCGCCACACTCTAGGTAATTTTTTTTTTGTACACTAAAGCCAAACCGAGCGTTGCTGTGCGTCATCCAGAGGCGATCAATTGTCTTCAAATCTTTGCACGGAAAATTCGACAGGTCATCGCGTTTAACTTTCCACCAAGCGTCTTGACCAATTGCTTTGAGCATTTGTTTTGAGGTTTCCTGGTCTGCTTCTTTCCAGTTGCCTGCTTTCAGCAAACCTTGTAGTTCGCGGTAGTCAATTCCCCTCTCCGATTCTAGAGGTATGTCATCTTCTGATTCGGCGAGTGGGTTGGATGCCGATGGAGGCGTAGGAGTGGGTTTTGCCGTAGATTTTGTAGAGGATGATAGGTTGTCATCTAAACCCGCCCCTACCGAGGATTTAGAGGAATCAGTGAAGGTTTCCTCTGCCACATCTGCGATTGAAAAAGTAGCCGCTGTCTCTGTTCCCGATCGCCCTGTAGTCGTTTCTGTCGATGAAGGCGTTGAAACAATTGGCGTTTCCTGCATTCGGATACGAGTTCTCATCAACGCATCTAAGGCTTGAGGATCTAGCCCCCTGGCTGCTACATTTACCCGCAGAAACATCTGTTCTGCTAGCTGTAGCTTATCTTCAGCCATTAAGCGATAACCCTCGTATTTCATCAGGTCAATATCAGCCTGTCGCGCACACTGCGGTATGAGAATGAAGTGCTGCTTTTCAATCGGGTCAACGCTGATGCGGGGCACTTGTGCTGGAGCTTTGCCATAGCGCTGACAGAGTTCTGGAACACGCTGCTTCAGATAATTTCCTAACCGCTCTACGGTGGCGCAACTCCTTTCCCCTGTAAGCTGCATGGACTCCAGCAGCGCATAGGTAAAGACTCCCTGCTGAAGCTCTTCCACCTCCCAGGACTTTTGGGTTGGGTTGCACGATGAGATGGTGATGACTCCCTGCTGCTCGGTTGGGTCAATGCCTCTTGCCCCTCGACTGCCCTCACTGCGACAGGCATCCAGCAACAGGATCACATTATCGGCTCCGCTGCGAGTTAACCACTGCCGCACTTCATCTACTAGCAAGCCCGCAATGACTTTGTTGCCTCTGGCGTTGGCATCCATCGGCATCAGATAGTCTTTGTCGGCGTGACGTTCGCCATGTCCGGCAAAGAAAAACCAGCAGTTGTCGCCCGTCGAGAGAAACGGTTTGTCAAAGCGGTCTTGCAAGAAGGTGATCAGGTTGCCATAGGTAGGCAGGGTGGGAATGACTGCCCCATTCGGCATCACCAGCGGGGGCGAATCATCTGTGAAGCAGCAGATTTCATCAAACTTCGCGTCTTCAAAAAAGGCTTTGACGGTTTCTGCGTCGCGTTTTGCATACTTCAACGGAGCAAAGTTGAGAGGATTGTACCCGTTGATGCCGATGACCAGTGCCCAGTTTTTTGCCATCTTGCTCGATCCACTAGGGCTGTATTGCCGATCGCTTAAATTTCAAGGTCAGAGCGCCACTACCGCCAACTTTTGTCCCTGATCCTAACAGGCTCAACTGTCCTTCACCATTGACTTCTACTGATAGCTCGATTTCGTCCAGTTCCATCCCGCCAATCTCTTGGGCTTTTGCCTGAGCTTGCTTTAGCACGCGCCCCATCGTGTCTAGAAAATCAACAACGCCTTTCTCTAGCTTCTCGACTGGAACGGGAATACCAGGCGATCGCCCGATAGCGAAGGCGGCATTGGCTGATCAAAAGGATTGCGAGCAGTGGTGCCTCCGCGATCGCCATCTGGCACAGCATCCCTTACACTTTCGCTTGTCACAATCCAGATATAGTTTTCTGCCATTGCCCGTGTGATTTTCTACACCCACAAGTGTAGCTTCTGATTCGAGAACCACAGGTTCCTTGTTTCTGGCTCTAGCCAGGAATGCTGTTCTGAAGACTCTACCTCCATCCGCAGCTAGAGGAGGCAGAGCCTCCGAAACAGCATTTCCAGGCAAAGCCTGGAAACGAGGCTTAGAGGCTGCTTGACTAGAAGGATAACAGGGAGCGATCGCTCATTCTTAGAATGAGACATTAAGAGATTAGAGACTCACCCATTCTCTGATGGGTAAGTTTGTGAAACTGAGATCTTGCGCCAGCGGCAGGAGGCATTGTCCTGGAGCCTTGAGATCAATCTTAGGCTCCAGGCTAAAACTCGTTAAAACGAATTGGAACGAGCTTCTGCTTGCCCAATTTAGGAGATAGGGTTTTGCCAGCGGGCGCGATCGACGGCCTGATGCCAGGAGGCAAGTAGGGTTTGGCGCTGGTCTTCACTCATGTGGGGTTCAAAATGACGATCGCTCTGCCACTGTTGGGCGATTTCTGCTTTGTCTTGCCAGTAGCCGACTGCCAGCCCTGCCAGGTAAGCCGCTCCTAGAGCGGTTGTTTCAGTGATTTTAGGACGCACAACGGGAACGCCCAGCACGTCTGCCTGAAACTGCATGAGTAAGTCATTTCGGGCTGCGCCGCCGTCTACCCGCAGTTCTGAGAGCGCTAGCCCGGAGTCTTGCCGCATGGCGGTGAGTACGTCTGCCGTTTGGTAGGCGATGCTCTCCAGGGCAGCACGGGCGATGTGGGCGCTGGTGGAGCCGCGAGTGAGTCCGGCGATGGTGCCACGAGCGTAGCTGTCCCAGTGGGGCGCACCCAGTCCCACAAAGGCAGGCACGAGGTAAACGCCGCCATTATCGGGAACGCTCATCGCTAATGGCTCAATGTCTGCGCTGTTGCGGATGATGCCCAGTCCGTCGCGCAGCCATTGCACAACGGCACCTGCAACAAAAATGCTGCCTTCTAGCGCATAGGCGATTTGGTGATTGAGTTTCCAGGCGATCGTGGTCAGCAGTTTGTAGCGAGAGAGAACGGGTTCGCTGCCAATGTTGAGCAGCACAAAGCAGCCTGTGCCGTAGGTGCTTTTTGCCATGCCGCGATCGCTACACACTTGCCCAAAGGTCGCTGCCTGCTGATCGCCAGCGATTCCGGCGATCGCCACTCGTGCCCCCAAAATTCCTTCTGCGGTGTAGCCATAGACCTCAGATGAAGAGCGCACCTCTGGCAGCACCGCACGGGGAATATTGAGAATTTCCAGCAACTCATCATCCAATCACAGGTGTGGATGTTAAATAGCAGGGTGCGGCAGGCGTTTTGTTACGTCGGTGATGTGGAGTTCTCCATCGGTCAGTTTCCACACTA
>JAAUTN010000065.1 GCA_012031415.1 Leptolyngbyaceae cyanobacterium SM1_4_3
GTCATGCTCTGAGGTTCGAGCGTCATGCTCTGAGGTTCAAGCGCGATGCTCTGAGGTTCGAGCGTCATGCTCTGAGGTTTAAGCGCCATGCTCTGAGGTTTAAGCGCCATGCTTTAGAGGGAAGGATAGAAGGTGTGTGTGTGAGTGCGAAATGCCCCCGCTCGTACCCTCTCACCCTCGCCATCTTTATTCCTGTCCTTCCCTAAATAGGACTACTCTGAAGCTTCTCTGGAGAGTTCCCAAGCTGGAACTTGGGAATCAGGGATAACCAGAAGTTACTAGGAGCTTGTTTGGAGAAGCGATCGCCCCTTCCCCAACTACCGATCTGGCAACGCGAAGCTAGCTGTCGCTGCTAACAAGCACCTCACCTTTAAGCATCCGCTGGGCCGCATCTAGCAACGCTTCTTCCAGGTAGGGCTTGGTGAAGTAGCCTTTTGCACCCAGTTGAACGGCCATTTGACGATGGCGATCAGCTCCTCTGGAAGTCAGCATGGCGATCGGCAAATGCTCCAGGTTGGGGTCTTTTTGAATGCGAGAGAGCAATTCTAACCCGTCCATGCGCGGCATCTCAATGTCGCAGAAAACTAGGTCGCAGGGCAGACCTGAGCGGAGTTTCTCCCAGGCTTCCTGGCCATCACGCGCTTGCTCGACCCGATAGCCAACTTTGCTGAAGGTCATCGAGAGCAATTCGCGGACGGTGATGGAGTCGTCTACGATTAGCACCGTTGGGTCGGTCTTGATTACGGGTACTTCGACGGGGGGTTCTTGCTCTTTCTCCCAGAGAGCGTTACCTGCCTCACGGCGAATGCGACCAACAGAGAGGTCAATTAGCTCTAGCACATCGGCGATCGGCATGATTCGCCCGTCGCCCAGCACAGTCGCACCTGCGACCCCAACGGGTTTGGGCACGGGACCTTCTAGCTGCTTGATTACGATTTCCTGTTCGCCTAGCACCTGGTCAACCTGGAGAGCCAGGAAGTTACCTGCGCTGCGGAGGACAACAACAGAAACGATATCCTCTTCCTGGTTGCCCCCATATACACTGCCGCGACCCAGACTACGGTTGTATTTCAGCAGTTCTGATAGGGGCTGGAAGGGCAGCAGTGTATCGCGCCAGAGGATGCAGGAGCGCCCTTCGCTGTCGGTTTGAATGCGCTCTTTGGGCACGTCTAGCATATCTTCTACCCCGTCCATTGGGAAGGCAATGCGGGCACGGTTGCTGATGCAGCAGAGCGCTTTGGAGATGCTGAGGGTGAGCGGCAGACGGACGGTGAAGGTGGTGCCTTTACCCACAGTGGAGTCGATGTTGACCACACCACGAATTTCGTTCAGGCTGGTACGCACAACGTCCATGCCGATTCCCCGACCTGACAAGTCATCTGCTCGGTCTTTGGTGGAGAAGCCGTGATGAAACAGCAGGTCGTATACATCTAGCTCGGTCATTTCTCTCGATTCGGATGGTGTGATCAGGCCTTTCTCCACAGCCTTAGCTTTGACCTTTTGCGGATCGATGCCAGCGCCATCGTCGGTGACAGAAATGACGGTTTGGTTGCCCTGGTGGAAGGTGCGAACGATGATGCGTCCAACGGGCGGTTTGCGGGCGGCGATCCGTTCTTCTGGGGTCTCAATGCCGTGTGTGATGGCGTTGTTAACCAGGTGAGTCATGGGGTCGTAAAGCTGTTCCAGGATCATTTTGTCGATCAGGGTTTCCCGTCCTTCGACGGTTAGCTCAGCCTGTTTGCCGCACTTGAGGGAAATGTCGCGTACCGCTCTGGGGAGGCGATCGGCGGTCTGGGCGAAGGGCACCATGCGGGAGCGAGTTAAGCCCTCCTGAAGCTGGGTTGTGACCTGGCGGAACATCCGCGTTACCTGGTCGGTTTCATCGACAACGAAATCGATGTCAGAGGCAGATTCCCTGACCCGGACGATCAGTTCGATCATTTCCTGGGAGAGGGTGTGGAAGCCTGTAAAGCGATCCATCTCCAGAGCATCAAAGCTCAAGCCTGTGGAGTGGCTAGTTTGGGTCAGCGCACCGCCGTTGCCGGAGGGAGAAAGCTGATAGCTTTTGCGGTTAGAGAGGAGGGAGCTTTCTAGCAGCGATCGCTCATACAGATCGCGCATCCGCTGCCCCACATCGCTCAACTGCTGAACCTGATAGAGCAGGTTGTCAAGAAACTGTCTGAGGCGTTCCTGCCCTTGTTCGAGGCTGTTACGGTTGACGACCAGTTCCCCGACCAGGTTATTGAGGTTGTCCAGGTTTTTCACTGAGACTCTCATGGTCTGGTCGCTGAGAACTCCGCCCCGACGAGTATTGCGGCGGTTAGGGGCAAGGGCAGGGCGACGAGCATTCTTGCCGGTCGGTGAGCCGCCTAGCATTTGGTCAGCATCTTCCAGCAGCTTTTCGAGGTCGTCAAATTCATCAACTACCTCCATGCCCTGACTGGTTTGACTGGCAGGGGAGGCTGAAGTTGGAAAGTTTCCCAGCAGTGCGTCTAGATCTGCAAAGTCGTCTGCCGCCTCTGAGGATAGGGCGGGCGCAAAATCGAAGGAAGCGAACGAATCAGCCGCCTGGTCTTCTAGCAAAGCATCCAGGTCGGCGAAGTCATCGGGTTGCGGTGAGGCTGTGACAGCAGGTTCGCTGGACGTTTCTAGCAGCACATCTAAATCGGCAAAGTCGTTAGATTCGGCTACTTCAGGTTCAGCGTCAGGGCGATCGCCTCCAATTCACCCTCTCCCAGCAGCGCATCCAAATCAGCAAAATCTTCTGCTTCGGTCAGGCTGGCTTCAGCAAGATCTGTTTCAGTGTCACCTGCATCGGTCAGATCAAAGACCGATTCTGAGAGAATGCCTGCTTCGGTTAGTTCGCTGGTTTCTGGAGCGCCTGCGATTTCTTCCAGGTCAGTCTCTGAACCGAAGGATAAGTTGCCTATCTCAATGCTGTCAGCGGCGGAAGCGTCTGTTGGATCACTGAGGGCGATCGCGTCCTCATTTAGTTCCTCATCTGTGCCAAATAGATCAAAGTCAAAGGCTTCCTGACTCAAGATATCTGCGTCTTCACCCACATCCAGCCCGTCAAAGCTAAATGCGTCTTCGTCAAGCACCTCCTGGGTCGCAGGAGTTTCGCTCTCCAAATCTTGCTCAGACGCTTCAGTGAACATGGCTGAGAAATCTTGCTCCTGCGCTTCGACTGCATCAGCGTCAAAGCCCAACATCGCTTCATCTAGTGATTCTGATGCCTCTAAGCTTTCGGTAATTTCAGCGTCCAGGTTGAAATCCAAATCATCTGCTTCAGCATCCAGGTTGAAGTTTAGCTCGGAAGTACTTTCATCCAGGTTGAAACCTAAATCATCTGCCGCTTCAGCATCAAGATCGAGTCTCAAGCCCTCGGTATCTTCAGTCAAATTAAAATCTAAATCATCTGAAGCGGTTTCAGCATCTAAATCGAAGCCCAAATCTTCAGGATCTTCATCCAAATTGAAATCCAGGTCGGCGGCATCAGGAGAGTCAAGCTCTAGAGTGTCAGGGCCTACTACGTCAAGTAAATTTTCTGAGAAACCTTCAGGCTCTAAGGATTCTTCAGCAGAGTCAAACAGGGATTCGTCCATCTCCAGCGAATCTGAAGCGGATAAATTGCTCGAAACTGCTTCGTCATCGGCTTCGCCAAACAAGTTAGAAAATGTATTGTCTTGAGACGAGAGGGTTAGGGAAGCTGGCTCAAGGGATTCGGTGATATCTGGCTCAAACAAGCTATCAAAGTCTGCATCGTCGTTGAGCAGGTCTGGGGAAGAAGGGGCGATCGCCTCATCTTCTCCAAACAGCCCCTCCAGGTCGTCGTCTGAGTCTTCCTGATAAGTCAAACTAGCGGTTAAATCAAGCTCAGATTCCTCTGAAACATTCATCTCAGGCTCAAACAGTCCGTCAAACTCTTCTGGTTCGGCTGCTTCCGCATCAAAGGAGTCAAAGACAAATCCTTCCACAAAGTCCGCTGAGCCGGAATTCAATCCCTCCACAAAATCAAGCGACTCGGAAACAGGTTCGTCCTCATCCTCAGACAGATCTACAATGAATCCCTCTACAAATAGCTCTTCTGTCACCCCAATCGGAGTGGGAGCGTCTGTTGCGTCGGGGGCTTCAAATATTTCTTCCGGCTCAAAAGACGGCAATGCTGTTTCTTCCAGAGGTTGAAGGTCAACTGGTTCTGCCTCTGGTGTAGGTACTTCCGGCGCTGTCGCTGGCTGCGATGTTCGGGCTTGAGCCGGAGCATCAGCAAAGGGATCGGCAAATAAATCTGCCTCCGCCTCATCTTGAAGCCTTCTTTGATTGACGGCCGCCCCTGAGAATGAATCAAAAAAGTCATCCAGGTCTGAGTCGTGAGACGGTTGAAGCAGGTCGTGGGGCTGAGTAAATTCTTCAAATTCCTCATTCCAGGGGTCAGATAGGTCTGATGATGCTGGGATGGGGGCGGACAGGTCTGCGGCTGGCGTGGCTTCGAGTTCAGACACAAACAGCGATGCATCAGCAGCCAGAGTTTCGATGGGCGCTTCTGGGTCTGCTAACAGATCTGCTTCCGGCAGTTCCATCAGCAGATCGTCTGAGGGTTGGGCTGCTGCGGTAACAGATGTATCGTCGTGCAAAAAGGCATCAATTAGAGAATCATCGCTGCTTGAGTCTTGCAGCACTTCCCAGTCTTGAGCAGAGTCTGAGGGTTGGGAAGAATCAGAGGAGGGGCGATCGCCCACTGCCTCCACTGCCTCCATCACTTCTACCACTTCTACCGCGTCAGCCAAGAAGTCATCCGTCTCAAAGCTGCTCAGGTCAACATCGTCCAACTCTAGAATCAGGTCTGGCTGCTCAGGATGCAGCGATGCTGAAAGCTCCTCTTCCGCAAAAGGTTCGCCAAGCAAAGATTCCAAAAGCTCCTCTTCCGCAAAAGGATCAGGAAGCGGAGCAAACGGCTCAGAGGGTTGAGCGGATTGCTCTAGCTCAGGCTCCGCTGTAAACGCCTCGTCTAGCTGATTTAAAGAGAAGGAGTCAGGGGATTCGGCTGTGAAATCTTCATCCAAATCAGCAAACAGTTCCGTCAGATTTTCCAAATCCTCATTGGCTTTAGGAAGGCTACTCTGCGCGTCTAGCTCGTGGATCTCTGCTTCAGTAAACGGATTTAAGTCTGACGTACCCTCTGAGCTTTCAAATTCACTTTCCAGGAAATCCAGGGACAGTTCATCCTTAGTTTCAGCAGTTTCAGCGGTGAGGGCAGCTAATTCGTCCTCTGGCTGGTCAGGCATTTCACTCATCAAATTGCCTAGCTCATCCAGGGCCGGTAGCTCATTCATCTCGGAACTGTCGCCAAAGAGTTCACTGCTATTCAGCAGCCCCGACAGGTCATCATCATCCTGAATTTCAGTTTGCAGGGATAAATCATCGTCCAGAGCGTCCTGGTCAAACAGCAAATCGGAAAAGTCGTTAGAAGCATCGGCATCCAGAGCATCGGAGAAATCTCCGGCAGTATCTGCAATCACGACTTCCTCTTGCCAGGTCATGCCCAGATCGGGAACTTCGCCTTCAAACAGGTCAGCCAGACTGTTTAGCTCAGCAGCACCGACCTCTGGGCCAGCATGATCGGCAAACCGGGAGGGGCTGGGTCGCCCCAAATTTGAATCTGAACCCGATTTGCCATACTCCGGAGCGGGTTCTCCAAAGCTAAGGTCTGAATCAAGGTCTGAATCTAAGAGGGTGCCTTCTTCCTGGATGAAGGTTGACTCGTTGATGTAAGTCGATTCGTCAACGTAGGTTGCTTCGCTGTAAGTTGTTTCGCTGTAGGTTGACGCATTGAACCAGCTATCATCCTGGTCAAAGTCTGATTCGGTAGATTCTGCGGCAGTGAGCGGTGCGTCAGCATCAAGCGCAAAGTCAGATAGCTCCAGTTCGCTATCGCTACGGTCAAAGTCTACTGAGGAAAGCAGATCTGCAAGGTCGTCCAGCGCTGCTGCGGGTTCAGGTTCGGTGGGCAGTAGCGCTCTGAGGCTTTCGCTACAGCAAATCTCGGCTGAGCGCCCCGATAAAACTAGCTCTTGGGCTTGCTTGATGTCTTTGATGATGGTGGGTGCAAGGGTGCGGTAGCTATTGTCAGAGTGGGCGATCGCCCGTCGAGTAAGCTCCAGCAGTTCACACCAGGTAGACAACTCAAACTGTTCCCCCGCCTGGGTCAGATTACGGCAAACGGACTGAAGCTGTTCGCGGCTAGCAGGCTGGTCTGTCTGCTTAAACAGTCCTAACATTTCTCGCAGTTGAGCCGGAACATCACTCTGAAACACCAATCGCAGAGCGCTTTCTTCAGCAACGGGTTGCGTCCTGGCAGCAGCAACAGGGGCAGCAGCAACGGCAACGGGTTGTTCTAGCCCCAGATCGACATCCTCTGGAGGTATCGACCCACACTGGCTGACGAGCCGACCCAAATGTTCATTAAGTGCTGTGAACACAGGCATTACGTCTGACATCACCTCTTCAGCTTTGTCATCGGTTAAGCCAAACGGACCTTGCAGATGTTCGAGCAATTCCTGAAGTGTGTCAAACACTCGCAAAAACAGTGTTTCTAATTTTTGGTCAACTTGAATAGGACATTCTTTTAAGACTTTGAAGTAATCTTCCAGCCGATGGGAGGTTTGCTGGATTCCATTTAGCCCCAGCATGGCTGCTCCGCCTTTAACGGAGTGCGCCGCCCGGAACATTTCATTCACCATTTCCGGATCAGCGATCGTACTTTGCAGATTGAGCAAGCCCTGCTCAATTGTATTGAGGTGGTCTTTGGCCTCCTCAATGAAGTACCCCATAATCCGCTGTTGTTGTTCAGACAGCATAGCAGTGTCCCTCTGAATTAATCTGGGCAGCGCCCCTCGACTAAAGTGCATTTCAACCGGGACAAAGTGACGACCTCAGGTGTGGTGTGTCCCCGGCTTTAACTAATTTTTAAATTCAGCCTTTGTTTGATTAACTTTACCCGATTCCATCCAAATCGACATCAGAGCTAAGTAAATCTACCCTTGCACTATTTGAATCTTAATCCCAAGTTCTAAACTGCTGGTCAAGGGTCACTTATTTAGGGTCTGCCTCAACTCGGAACCGCTCTACAGACGTGAGCAAGTCTCGTGCGACTCCTACCAGGCTTTGCAGAGAACCGGAGACTCGCTGCGCCTCCTGGGAGGTTTCTTGAGCCGTCAACTCAACCGACTGCATAACCTGCGCTACGTTGCGGGAGGTTTCAGTTTGCTCAACCGTGTCAGCGGTGATGGAGCGCACTAGCACGTCGATTCGATTGGAAACCTGGATGATGTCTTCGAGCGATCGCTTTGCCTGCTCTGCCAGTCGCGTCCCCTCAATCACCTGCTGCGTGCCTTCTTCCATCGCGGTCATCACAGAACCCGTCTCACTCTGGATTTGCAGCACGATTTGCTCAATTTCCTTAGACGCTTTGGCGGCTCGGTCAGCCAACTGTCGCACTTCGTCTGCCACGATCGCAAAACCCCGTCCCGCTTCTCCAGCTCTCGCCGCTTCAATACTGGCGTTAAGTGCTAGCAGGTTGGTACGAGAAGCAATCTGAGAAATCAAAGCGACAATTTTGGAAATTTCCTGAGAAGATTCTGCCAGTCGCTTCACCTTGCGGGTAGTTTCTGCCACCGTTTCTCGAATTTCGAGAATCCCGGATACTGTTCGCTCTACAGCCTCGCCGCCCTTGAGCGCAGTTGCCGATGCAGAACGCGCCACTTCCTCGGCTTCACGGGCGCTTTCGGCTACCCGCTGAATCGAGTCGGTCATCACCTGCACCGAGTTGAGCGTGACAGCTAGCTCTTCTGCCTGGCGGAGTGCGTCAGAGGAGAGCGATCGCGCAAAAATTTCGTTTTCCGTTGCGCCCTTGTTCACCTGACGGGCTGCAATTTTCACCTGTTGCACAATGTCTCGCAGGTTTTGAATGGTCAAGTTAAAGGAGTCTGCTACCGCGCCCAGCACATCAGCCGTCACCTCCGCCTGTACGGTCAGGTCGCCTCTCGCCGCGCCTTCTACATCATCTAGCAGGCGAATCACCTGACGCTGCAAGTCTTCCTTCGCTTGCTCCTGCTCTTCCGCTTTGCGCTGCGCTTCGCTCGTGGTGGTAAGAATGACTCGCGCCATCTGGTTAAACCCAGCCGCAAGCTGACCAAATTCGTCTTTGGAATAAACTGTTGCCCGCGCACTCAGGTCGCCCTGCGACACCGCTTCAAACTGAGCCTGCAAATCGTCTGCGGTGCGCTTGATTTGCTTGTTGGTTGCCCCAGCCAGGACAAAGGCGGTCGTGCCGCCGACCAGTCCAGCGGCGAGACTGGCGGCTAAAGCGGCTCGGTCAAGCTGCGAAGCAATTTGGATGCGGGTTTCCTGAGCGATGTTTTCATTTCTGGTTGTAACCAGCCGGAAGCCATAGTGAATGAAAGCAACGGTGAGCAGAGAGACAACTCCGGTGGCGATCGCCACCACCAGTTTCTTTCCACCCAGCGGCGTATTTTCCAGGAAGCCAAAAGCGCCCTGCTCAACATTGACCTCAGCCTCTAAACCGTGACTATCGGCATGGGCGAACGTTGGCAACTGCTCAGAACTGCCCGAAATGCTAAAAATCTCGTCTTCACGAATCACCGAATGGTCGCTACTGTCGCCAAAGTCAAAGCCCCCGTCGCTGTTGTTAGAACTGCCAAAGCCAGAGGTGATATTGGGGCTAGCAAAACCAGCCGAGTTATCGGACAAATCAAAATCCGAAATGCTGCCCAGGTCGTCAAACTCGTCAAACTCGTCGAGAAAGTCTACATTGCTGCGACTGCCTACACCCGCGGAGGAGTCGCCGCCAAAAGCGACTTCTTCGTTAGTGGCAAAGTCACTTTCATCAAACCCTTCCGCATATCCATTGCCCTCCGAAGAGGCAAAGGTGCGATCGTCATCGTCATAGAAATTGCCGCTGTACTCACCGGACTCTGGATCAGCGTAACCGAAGGTTTCCTCCTGCTTGAAGGTTGCAGCAGGTTCGTCTGCGCCCATAAACAGAGTTTCTTCATCGGTTGCTGGACGTGCATTGGCTTGTCCAGTTGAATCCTGTAAGTCAGGCGGCGTGTAGTCAGACTCATTGAAGTCAGCAGGAGGGGTAAACCTGCTGCCACTTGAAAAGCCTGAATCGCTAGCATACCCACCGCTGGTGTAGATGCTGGGCATCTCTTCTGAGGGGGGTTCAGCGTTCGAGCCTGAGAAGTCAAACGATTCTTCATCTACCGCAAACGGGTCGCCAAAGTCATTAAACGTTTCGGCTTCAGTTCCACCCGCCCGATTGGTCGCTCCACCGCTGGTAAAAGGGTCGTCAAATGGAGATGAACTGTCAGCGACATAGCCAGAACTTGCCGGAATATCGTCAGAGCTATCTAAGTCAAGGTTGGCAAAGTCAAAATCACTGCCAAAGTTTTGGTCGGCAGATTCTTGCCAGTTGCCAGCGGGGGCACCAAAGTCAGGATTGAACGCAGCTTGAGACTCCATTGTGCTGTCGAAGTCTTCATCAATGTCAGTAAACCCATCAGCGGGGAAGTCACCGATTTCGTCGTCATCAACCTCTTCAGCCCCAATGAACTGCCCCGCATAAGCCATGCCGTTGTTAGCATAGTCCAGGTATTCTGCGTCTGAGGTTAAGCCTAATACTGACTGATATTGCTCTAGCGCTACCTCATATTGCTGTAAGCCATAGCAGTAGATGTGCCCCCGCAAAAGACGCACATTCGGGTCTTCTGGGTAATCTTCAACCAGGCGATCGACAATGGTAGCGGCCTCCTCATAGCTGCCCTGCATATAGGCTTTCTCAGCCTGTTGATATTCCTGTGCGTACTCCGTGCCTGATCCCATTTGCCTTCTCCTGCCCGTGCAAATACCCGCTTATGCTAAAAGTTCATGCTGCCCACCGTGCTGATCGAAGAATTGCGATCTGATCGAGCAGTCTTAGAAATCGGTTTGATTCCTTGCCTAGTGACCACTCTCCTCGGAGAAAAGGAGCCATCCCATCTGGGACGTTGGTTGGGATTTGAATTTCATCAATGTCCAACCAGTCCATTCCAAAAATCCGGTCAACCGCTAAGCCTAGCATAGCGTCTTGATCTTCGACAGCGATCACAGAAACGTCTTGTTTGTCTGTGCTTAAAGGAGCAGGTTCTCCTAAAAATTGACCGAGATCCGCGACCCAGATCACTCTTCCACGAACGTTTAGTGTACCTAACAATAAGGGAGAAACATTGGGAATGGGAGTAATCCGGTCGGAAGGGGACAAGATGACTTCACGAATCCCAGTTGCAGGCAGAGCAAATTCATCTCCTGAAGACACAAAAAATCTCAAATGCAGTTCGCCTTCAGGACTCTCTAATTCCTGAAATTCTGGAACTTGATCTTGACCTCTACCTGTTAAGAAATCTGGGTTGCCTATCATCACACTTGCTGTTTTTTGAAATGGCTTTTATCGCAACAATTCTACCCTCGTAACAATTATCCGCGTAACAACTGTTTAACCGTACCCACTAGTTCTGTCGGTTGAAAAGGTTTGGCAATATAGGCATCGGCTCCTTGTTTCATGCCCCAATAGCGATCGAATTCTTCGCCTTTGGAGGAACACATTACCACAGGAACATTTTGAGTTTTTGGATCGGCTTTAAGCCTGCGGCAAACTTCATATCCGTTCATGCGTGGCATCACAATATCTAGCACAACTAGATCAGGGCAGTGTCCCTGAATTTGCTCTAGCGCTTCAACCCCGTCGCTGGCAACCGTTACGTCTAGCCCGCTACCTTTAAGCAGATCTGTAATCATCTCCCGCTGCGTCACACTGTCTTCCACCACTAGAACTGTACTCATAACTTCCCACCTGCTCACCGCGATCGCCAACGGAAAGAACTACTGTAATCTACCCTGGAGCCTAATCAAACTAAGTAAAGGACTCCCTATCATAATCAACCGGATTTAACCTTAAGGTTTTGATGAAGTAGAAGCTGATTCCGGGATGTCAATTTCTAGCCCATCTTCCAAAGCTTCTGCGAGCAGGCGATCGGGGCGGGGGCGATCGGGGTGCCCCAATCCCACATATTTTTCGACCAGCATCAATAATTCACTTTCGCCAAACGGTTTGGTTAAGTAATCAGTGGCTCCTACCATGCGGGCTTTTACCCGATCAATGAAGCCATCCTTGCCCGTCAGCATGACGATAGGGGTTTGCCGAAACGCAGTGGACTTCCGCAGCATGGCGCAAATTTCGTAGCCGTCTAGCTCCGGCATGGCAATGTCACACAAAATCAGGTCAGGCTTTAGCTGAAAAACCAGACTCAGCGCCCTAACCGGATTGCTAATCGCAGTGGCTTCGTACCCCTGCTCATTCAAAATAAATTCCACTGCTTTGCGGATGGTGGCTCCATCGTCAATGCAGACAATGCGCGGCACCTTATCCTGCTGCGGCAGGTCAAAGTCACGCCTGCCAAACAGGAATTCTTCTGAGGTGAGGTGCAAAAGCTGCACCAGCCCTTGCTGCACATAGGGATAGATGGCTTTGGCGACGGTGAGAATGTCTCGGTTGAGGTAGCGGGCCATTTGCCGGATGGAGGTCTTGCCGTCTACCCACTTGCCCAGCATTTTGAAGGCATTTTCATTCAAAACTTCTCGTAATTGGGCGGGGTCTGAAATCACCGGGCACTGATCGGGTGACTGAATGTGAGGATGAAACTGCTTCCATTCCTGCACCTGCTTGATGATTTTGACCAGCAGCGGCCCGATCTCCAGGGTGGTGAGTTGGGGGGAGAGGGCTGGACCGATTTCAAAAATAAAAGAACCCTGGTGGAAGCTGAGCAGGTCAAACAAGGTTTCATGCACCATGCTTTGAATGATGCTGCGTCCCTGAGCAGGGGTGAGAATGTGGTTTTCCAGCAGTGCCCAGAGGTGCCCGTATTCGGGTGCGTTGACGGTGGCGATCGCAGAAACGCTAATGTTATCGAGGACGTTATCGGGCTTTTTGTAGCGCCGCAAATGGTCGCGCAGCCGAGTCAGGTTGCCGCCGCTGTCGCCTGCGTAGATAATTTGACCGTTGATAAAAAAAACAAACCAGGAGCGATCGCCCATCCGCTTAGAGCTACGTCGCAGGGCAGAGCCACCGATCGCATCGCCTACAATGCTTCCCATGCCATACGCTTCTACAAACAGCTCACCCGTTCTTTGACCCAACTCAATGAGCTGTAGAATGCTGCGGATATCGATTTCGCTCAGCTTGCCCTGCATGGAGTCAATACGTTCTCCTGGAAACTGCTCAAACTTGGGTCAAGGTTGCCCCCTCACCGCTCTAAGTTTCGCAGTTTTTTATAACTAACTGCGGCGATCGCTGCAATTCTAGAGCAAGCCACTACGGCAAAGGCGCAACATCTGTCATACAACTATAACTTCCTCTTAACGTCTTCAGTGCTGCAAGTTTATCCTACCTTCCACAGCGCCGCAGGCACAGCCTCCAGAAGCCTGTCTATATGAGCAACTCCATGAGCAATAAGGTAGCAATTTAGTTTTAGTTGGCAATAAGTTGGCAATCAGCCCTAAAGTGACGATACCATTGATGGATTCCAGGGCCGCTGTCTGGTTCAGGTTGGTAGGGTTGTCGAGTGAGCCTAGCGGTAGAGTGGGTGTTACGGGTGTAAAACGTCATTGAACTGGTGAAATTGCCAAAGCAGGTTGTTTTGCTGGCGTTGTCTCCTTAAACTGGATTCAATTAATTTAGGCTCAAGCCGATCGAAATTTGAGCCAACTAGACTAGGCAGCTAAGTTTGCAAATAAACTAAACAGAAACAGAGTCAAGCTAAGACACGGAAGGGGATTATCGGCGTGCTGTATCTGGCAGAAGTACAGAGAAAGGCTAGAGTGATTGGAGGTGGCAAGGCTGAGTTTAAGCTCTTGGCCTGCCAGCGGTCTGAACAAAGCTGGACTGCCGTATCAGGAGATGAAATTGTTCCGGCACCGGATGATGCTGGGTACAGCGCGGGCGTGCTGGTCATGGTAGACCTGGCGAACGGGAAGCAAGTGCAGCGACACAGTGAGGCCGGTCGTCAGCTTGTCAGCATTTTGCAAAACTTTTCTCGCTTGCAGGAGAAGTTTAAGACTCAGGAAGAAGAAATTGAGCAGTGGAAGCAATCTCTGACTTACCAGAGCCAGGAGCTAAATCTCCGAGAAATGGAGATGGAAACCCGCCGGGAACAGCTTGAGCAGATGGAGCAGGAGTTTGAGAAGTTAGAACAGCAGCAGCAGGAAGTTGAAGCGACCCGTGAAGAGGTGAATCGGCTGCGGGAGGAGTTTGACCGCAAGAACCAGGAACTGGAGGGAGCCTGGGCGCAACTGCACGGAGAGATGCATAAGCTGGAAGAGCGTCAGTCTGAGCTACAGCAAACGGCTGTGCTGGACAGTGAGCAGGCGTTCCAGATTCAGGAATTGTTGAGTCGGCTATCTGGAGCGATCGCCCCAACTGAGTCAGTTCGAGAGCAGCTTAACTTCTCCTTTGAGTCTATTTCTCAGTACCAGCAAACGCTAGACCACCACTGGCAAAATCTAGAGCAGCAGCGCAACTCGGCTCAGCAGCTTCAGGCAGAAGTAGACCAGCAGGCTCCAGAGATTCAAAACCGCTGGCAGGCGTGGCATGAGGCGCAAGATGCACTGGAGCGATCGCGCTCTGAGCTACTGGTACAGCAAAATGCGCTGGCGCTAAAACAGGTACAGGCACAGACACTAATGGTGCGATCGCAAAACCACGAAGATCTGTATCAGCAAGTCTGCCGGATTGCCGAAGGGTCAGACAAAGTTTTGGTCGGAACAAAGGTTGACGTAGAAGTGCTGGAGCAAATGTCAATCGACGAACTGCAAAAAGTGGTGCAGGATTTGCAGCGAGACTTAGAGAAGGTGTTTCGCTTTGTGAACGGGCAGGAAGAGGAACTGACGCTGCAACAAGAGGCGATTGATGCCCTCAAAGAACGGATTCAACAGTCCAGCGAGTACGATCGGATGGCTCTGGGAACCGAATTAGCAGATGAGCAAGATCGCTACAAAATGCTAAATGAAACGCTGGTAGGTCAGCGGCGTAACTATCGCGACCGGGAGCAGGTGCTTCAGCAACACCAGGCGGTTTTAGATCGTCGCCAGGGCAAAACCGTAGAAAATCCGCCTATCGCTGAAGGTAACTTAAATTTGGAGCCTGTCATTACGCAGCTTCAGGAACTACGGCAGCAGCAAGCTGAAGATTTGAAGGAACTTCAGGAGCAGATCCAGCAAATTCAAGCCGCCGTTGAGCAGGCTCAGGGCACGGTCGATCATCAGGCGGGTGAGCAAGAGCTAAAGCGCAACGAAATCAAACAGTTTGAGCAGCAGTGGCAGGCACAAAGGGCACAAGCCGCAGAACTGTGGGGCAGGGTTAATTCCTATCAGGAGACACTGCAACCGACTCAGGACAACCTCAACAGCCTGAGAGAGAAGCTGGAGGCGATCGCCAATTTGACTTCTCAGTTTCAGGAAACCAGTGACTACCAGCTTCAAGCGATTGCAGAGATGCGCCAAACAATTGAGCGGTTGACGAGTAATCAGACTCCGGAGTTGGCGACTTCATAAAGGGTAATGAAGGGTCGATTGTACGTCATGGCTAAATGTCTCCTGTTCCCTCATAATCCTAGTCCCAACTCCCTGCGGCTGAGATCGCCGGAGTCAACGACATCCTGCGAAATCGCTTTCGAGATACGTCTATTCAGGAAAGATTATTTGGCAAAACCGGAACGGCAAGCGGCATCGTCACCCTGGCGGGCTACCTGGAATTGCCTGACTACCAACCCCCTAGTCTTCAGCATTTTGGTGAATCAGTCCGAGCAGCCCGTGCGAACCATTCGACAGGCGATCGATGAAATGGTGCTAAAGCTAGCGCAACTTCGTTCCTGCTAAAAGAATTACCTCTCTAATTAAGATCGTGGATCTAATAACTCCGGAGTTATGTGAATACGATTTACCACGTTTCTGTAGAAGCTTTTGGTTGTTACTTGGCTTGAATTAAAAAGCAATACGTTATTGTCAATTTGCTTCTTTCAAGGGAGGCAAATGGCTCAATTTTCCGTAGAGACTGCATAGCTATTGCTTTAATCCTTCAGTAGGAATTAAGAGTTTGCAAATCTCCATATAATCCGATTTCTGCTTTTTACTAGCCTTAAGAATGATGTTGTTTCACTAGAAGACTTCCTAATATTACTGGTGAAGCCGACGTTAGCATAAGGGAGTTTTTTATGGGCTGGTTGCAAAGACTGTTTGGCAAAGAAGAGCAAGAGAAGAAGCAGAGATCCCAGGGTGGACAGGGCAATAGAGCGGCTCAAAGTAGCGGCAGCGTTGCTCAGGCACCCGCTACAGCACCAAGACAATCTAGCGCTCAATCGATTCCTCCAGAGCGGGTTGGTCTAGACGGACAGTATGACGAGAGCGGTTTAGCTAAGCGGGTTGCAGCGGCGTTTGATGACGATCCTTCTCTGGATGATATTGATACTCTTTATGTCGCTCAGACGGGCGGCACCGTTGTCTTAAAAGGTAAAGCGCCAAGCCAGCAGATTCTCAGCAAGATGGCGACGATCGCCAAAGGGGTTCGTGGGGCTAGTGCGGTTGATACCAGTCAAGTCACGATCGGCTAGTTCTCCAAATTGCACATCCGAGTAGAGGAACTTGCAATTTTTAGTGGGGTAGGTGTTGGGGAGGAGGTACTAATTGGGTAGACCGCCAGTTGTCCTTGTCCCCACTTTCTTAGCTTCAAATTGACGTTTTAAATGTGGTTTAGCAGTTATCGGGCGATCGCAATATATTCTAGTTGGGGCAATGCAAGCAAAGGCGGCTAAGGTTCAAAAGCTTACAGCTAAAAGGAAAACGATTCACAAACAGCTAGAGGCGGTACTGGTTACAGATCCGGTGAGATCTGCAAAGGTGGCAGGTTTACGCTACGTTTGTGATGATGTTCCAGGAATCCAGCGTAAGCGGGCAGGCAAGGGCTTTAGCTACATTGATGTAAATGGCGATCGCATTCAAGATTCCGTCGAACTAAACCGAATCAAAGCCTTAGCCGTTCCCCCAGCGCTTACAGAAGTGTGGATCTGCCCTTTACCCAACGGGCATCTTCAAGCCACTGGGCGAGATGCGAAAGGGCGCAAGCAGTATCGCTATCACGCCGACTGGCAGAAAATCAGAAGCCAGACCAAATTCAACCGAATGATTCCCTTTGGTCTGGCTTTGCCGTTGATTCGACAGACAACTGAGGAACATTCCAAGCTGCGAGGCGTGCCGCGTGACAAGGTTTTGGCAGCAGTCGTGCGGTTGCTGGAAACAACTTTTATTCGGATTGGCAATCCTGAGTACGCGCAAAAGAACAAATCTTTTGGGCTGACAACGATGCGCGATCGCCACGTTGAGATTTCAGGATCTAAAATTCGGTTTCAGTTTCGCGGCAAAAGTGGAGTAGAGCATGAGATTGAATTGAGCGATCGCCGCCTCGCCAAAATCGTCAAAAGCTGTCGAGACATTCCTGGACACGAGCTATTCCAGTACATTGACGAAGAAGGGCAGCGGCAAAAAGTTAGCTCCGAAGATGTCAACGACTACCTCAGAGAAATCACAGGTGAAGAATTTACTGCAAAAGACTTTCGTACCTGGGCAGGCACCGTTTTAGTGGCAATGGAGCTAAGCGAAATCGGTTCCTTTGAGTCAAAAACTGCCGCAAACCGAAATGTCATACAGGCAGTCAAAGCGGTCGCAAAACAACTGGGCAACCGACCTGCAACCTGCCGCAAATATTATGTTCATCCCGCTGTCATTGATGCTTACCTGGAAGGCTGGCTGCTGCCGATTATAGAAAAGTCTAAGACCATGCAGCAGTCCGACTCAAACGATCTCCGCCCAGAAGAACAGGCAGTTTTAGAAGTCTTAGAGCAAAATTTTGCAAATACAGGTGGTAAGAAGTAATTATCCCCGTGCCCAGTAGGGGGATGTTACTCTAAGGAAGATAGCTGCTCAAGCAGCAGAGTTTCCTTGAGTGATCTGCACCCAATGGTCACTTCAGTCAAAAAATAGAATTTATCAAACGAGGTGCAAAGAGTGGTTGCTACTCCTGAAAAACTGCAACAGTCTGAAGAAATTCAACAGCCGACTTTAAAGCAAGCTGCTAGTGGCGATCGCGTAGCTGTTTTGCTCATGGGCTATGGCGAAGTCGAAAGCTATGAGGACTTTGCCAATTACAACGAACAGGCACTAAATCTGCTCACGGCAAAGTTTGCGCCCGTGCCAACCTGGATCTATCCCCCATTGGCAAAGCTGCTAGCCGTGTTTGACTTGCACGAGTGGAGTCATCAGCACGATCACTTCATTTCACCTCATAACGCCATTTTTGAGCAGCAGCGGCTTGGCATTGAGCAGAATTTGCAGGCAAAGTGGGGCGATCGCGTCCAGGTCTTCAAAGCCTTCAACTTCTGCGCTCCCTTCCTCCCAGAGCAGGTTCTCACTGAAGTTAAAGCTCAAGGGTTTGACAAACTGCTGATCTATCCCCTGCTGGTCGTCGATTCCATCTTCACCAGCGGCATTGCTGTTGAGCAAGTCAACAAAGCGCTAGCAAAACTGGCAGACGGCACAGAGCATTGGGTGAAGGGAACTCGCTATATTCCCTCTTTCTATAACGAGCCTGCCTACATTGACCTGATGGCAAAGCTAGTTGAGGAAAAGATTGCGAAGGAACTGGCAGTCGCTCATCTGCCTTCCCAGACAGGCGTTGTGCTGATGAATCACGGTTGCCCTCACAAGGCCAAAGGCTTTACCTCTGGTATTGATGAAAGTCAGGCGCTTTACGAGCGAGTCCGGGAAAAGCTAATCCATCGCTATCCGCTAATCTCGGTCGGCTGGCTCAATCACCAAACTCCCTTGATTGAATGGACTCAGCCAAATGCTGACTTAGCAGCTAAAAATCTAATTGATTTGGGCGCAACCGCACTGGTGTTCATGCCCATCGGTTTCGCCACTGAAAATCACGAAACCCTGCTGGATGTCGATCACATCATCCACGGTCTGCGCCGCAAGCATCCTGAAGTCACCTATGTGCAGATGGCTTGCGTCAACGATCAGCCTGAATTCTTGCAAATGGTGGCAGACTGGGCAAACCCCCAGATCGAAGCACTCCTTTCAGAGCAGGCTTTGGCAGTGAATCCAACTCTGGCGGTGGCTCAAGCGCAGAACCATCACACTCACAGCCATGATGATGATGATGGTCATGACCATCATCATCATCACGGTGAGCATCACCACCATTAGATTTGTTTGCTGTTGATGTTTGAAAGCGATCGCCCCTTAAGAGGCGATCGCTTTTTTATTCTCGTTACCAGGCTCCGCCTGGTAATGCCACTCAAAGGCTCTGCCTTTCGTCTCGTCACCAAACTCTGACTTGGTAATGACGGAAAATTCTGCATTTCGCCCCCCAACTCCCCAAGAATGGGGGACTTCCGAGCTGTGTGCGGCAGGGATTTCCAGTGGCTCAAGTCCCCCAGAATGGGGGATTTAGGGGGCTGAAAGGACTTGTGTGTAACTGCCATTGATTTATAGCTAACGCAATGTGCAACTAAAGTTTTGGAAACCTTGGTTTCCTGTGGAGCAGGCATCTTGCCTGCTTGATTTGGACGGGCAAGATGCCTGCTCCACAAGTGGCTAGAAAAAGTTGCACATTGCGTTAGCTAATACTCCAGCTTTAACTAGATTGGGTTCTTTATAAAGTCTTCTCGGTGTTACTTACATCTACTTAAATACTTATTAAATACTTAAACGTAACAACGTGCTAAATTAAAATTGTCAAAAAACCAGGTAGCCAATGAAGCCCCTGAAGGAAGCCACTTCTGAATTCGCTGACTTAGCATTAGACGACCAGGAGCCGCTTCATATAATTGGTTCTGTTCAGCCTCATGGGGTACTAATTGCTTTCCAAACGCCCAGCTTTACCATACACTACGTAAGTGAAAACACGCAAGAGTACTTAGGTCGTTCTCCAGCATCCTTATTAGGTCAATCATTAAAGCAGATCTTTTCAGAAGCAACCGTTTGCGCCCTCACAGCACTCCTGCAAGAGGATGACTTAGAAGTCTCCAATCCTCTTCCAATCGTTTTAGCCAAACTACCCAATGGTGATGCTGTCCAAACAGCTTATTTGGCGACCGCTTATCGTACAAATGATGTAATTGTTCTTGAACTTGAACCTACGCCAGCGGTTGAGGAAATTCAATCTAACTCATTCTATGACTGCTTAAAGCCAGCCATCCTTAACATTAAGCAAGCTTCGACACTGACAGACTTATTTCAGCAATCGGTTCAAGATATTCGCGAACTGATTGGGTTTGACCGAGTCATGCTTTATCGTTTTGATGCTGATCACAGTGGCGTTGTGGTCGCAGAAGCGGTACGGTCTGACTTAAGGAGTTATTTGGGGCTACATTACCCAGCCATCGATGTTCCCCCAGCAGCAAGAGATCTGTTCACACGTAGATGGCTTCGCATCATTCCCAATGTGAATGCTGACCCAGTGAAACTGCGGTCTCTCACAGATACAGATGCTCCCCTAGATTTGAGCCAGTCAGGGCTACGCGGTGTTTCTCTCTGTCATCTTGAGTACCTACGTAACATGGGGGTGACAGCCTCTATGTCTATTCCTGTTGTTGACCAAAACCGCCTCTGGGGGTTAATTGCCTGTCATCACTCTGTTCCTAGACTTGCAAGTTATGAAACTCGCAGAATGTGCGAGCTATTGGGACAGTTAGTTTCGGTTGAGTTTGTCTTAAGGCAGGAGCGAGAGCTAAATCATTACCTGGAGCAGATTCGACAGGTTGAACAACAATTTAGACAAGACTTGCTGAAGCATCCAAACCAGATTGAAACGGTACTGGAACAAAATCAAACGGTTCTTCTAAATCTGGTACAGGCTCAAGGAATGGCGATCGCCCTCAGTGATCAAACTATTTTGGTCGGTAAAACCCCTGCCAAAGCCCAGGTGCAAAATTTGCTCAAATGGCTTGCAGCAACCAACCAAGAAGTCTTTCACACCGATAGCCTGATTGAATACTACTCTGATGCAAAACTATTTCAGGATAAGGGCGCTGGAGTTTTAGCCATTTCCATCAGCGTCAGACACATGACTTACCACATTATCTGGTTTCGTCCTGAACAAAGTTACACCGTTCACTGGGCTGGCAACCCCAATGACGGAATATCGGTTAGTCAGGAAGGGATCGTTCGACTGTCGCCCAGAGGCTCGTTTGAACAATGGAAAGAGTTAGTACAAGACCGTTCATTGCCCTGGCAAACCCTGGAAATTGAAGCGGCTCAAGAATTAAGATACAGCTTACTCATTGCCGCCTTAGAAACTTCCCAGGTTGCTCTGCAAAAAGTGGCTGCTCAGGCAGAGAAAGCAAATCAAGCTAAAAGTGAGTTTCTCGCTAATATGAGTCACGAGATTCGCACACCCATGAATGCGATACTAGGCTTTGCACAATTGCTAGAAGTGAGTGCCCTCGATACTGAGCAACAGCAATATCTTCAGTTAATTACCCGCAGTGGAGAAAATTTATTAGCGATTATTAATGATATTCTCGATCTCTCTAGGTTAGAAGCCGGAGAATTGCAGGCAAACTCCACCCAGTTTGCTCTACGGTCTGTTGTTGAAGATCTGATTCAGCTATTCCGTCCCCAGGCTGACGAAAAAGGACTGTCCCTTAATGCGGCGATCGCACCAGACATTCCCCCTTTGCTCATTGGCCCGGTCGATCGCCTGCAACAAGTGCTAACCAACTTAATTCGCAATGCAATTAAATTCACGCCTGCTGGAAAAGTAGTGCTTCACATTGAAAGCAAACCCCAGTCCGATAATTCAACTACAATCTTGCAATTTAGGGTTCAAGATAGCGGAATTGGTATTGCGCCAGCAGATCAATCGAGAATTTTTGACCCCTTCACGCAAGTTGAAACAACAGCAACACGGCAGTATGAAGGAACAGGCTTGGGGCTGTCTATCTGCCGCAAATTAGTTCAGTTGATGGATGGAGAGATTGGAGTTAGCAGTATCCTGGGTCAGGGTTCTACTTTCTGGTTCACTGCTGTATTACAGCGACTCCAGCCGCAAGATGAGCCACAGGCTTCGACCACCGCAACCCGTTCAATCGCACCTTTGACTCCTTCTATTGTCCGAAAGACTCGAATCCTGGTTGTGGAAGATTCGGTGCCAAATCAGCTATTGGCAATTAGAATGCTGCAAGCCTTAGGCTATCAGGCTGATGTCGTCAATAATGGGCAAGAATCCCTCGATCGATTTGCTGAGCAACCCTATGACATTATCTTGATGGATTGCCAGATGCCTGTGATGGACGGCTATACTGCCACTCGGCATTTGCGGCAGCGTTATCGCCAACAGCACCAACCTGTGATTGTGGGCGTTACAGCCTATGCAATGGTAGGTGACGAAGAAAAATGCTTAGCGGCAGGTATGAATGATTACCTGTGCAAACCCATCAGAATGAATGAGTTAAATCGCCTTCTCGAAAAATGGTCGCAGTTCGTTGAACAATGCTAGTAGTTTGTCAACCTTAAAAACTACTCTAGCTTCTTCTATTCATTGCATTGCCTAAATTGGCTGCGTATGATGGAGTCAATTCTTTTACACCAAAGATAATGTTTGGCAAAAAGCCCCCATCAGAGCCATCTAAATCTGAACCGCCCAGCCAATCGCAAAGCCTCAGCAACGTTACGCTAACAGGCGGCATGGTGCAGCTTGGGCAAGCAGGAGGCAACCTTCAGCAAAGCCAAACCGGAAACCTGAATACTCAGCAGCAAGGCATGACCGAAGCAGAAGTCGTAACGCTGTTAGAACAGTTGGAAGCAGCGGTCAAGCAATCTGCCCTTAATCCCGCCCAGCAGGAAGAATTGCTCGACTATCTACGTCCTGCAAAACGAGAGGCAGGCAAGGAAACCCCCAGCAAAGAGTTGGTGGGGCAGAACCTGAAGCAGGTGAGTGAAACAATGCAAACGCTGAAGGACACTACCGAAGCTGGAAAAAGTCTGTGGCAAACCGGGACAGATATCTTTAAGGCAGTTGCCCCCTGGTTAGGCGTTGCTGCTGCATTCTTTGGCGTTTGAGCAAAGTTGTGGGAGCAGATCTGCAACTTCTTCGAGAAGTTGCAGATCTTTTGGAATCAATCAAGTCAGTCATATTAGAGCAGGCAGGAGTAATGGCTTCTCAAAATCAGCACATTGATGGGAGCCAGATTGAGAATAGCCAGGTTCAGCTTGTTCAAGCAGGACAAGATGCGGTTAGCTTTCAGAATAGTCAAGCTAATCAGGTCACAATCAACCACATCATTTTGCGGCTGTTTGGTCAGTCGGTGTCTTCGTCTGTGGATTGGGATTGGGCGATGAGGCTGCTGAGAGACAAGCAGCTACCAGAGATTCGGACACGATTAATGGATACATTGGGGCGCGATCGCTCCCTCATGCAGCTATCAATGGATGAACGGCTGTCGTGGGTAGGGCGACTCGAAGCCAATCGCCGCTTGCAGGTGCAGGGTAAAGACCGGGGCATCCTCGATATGCGTCAGATGCTGATCGAAACCTTTGGGCAGGATGATATCAAAGGCAAGCTGCTGATTTTAGGAACTCCGGGCGCAGGCAAAACTACTGCACTGCTCAGTCTGGCAGAGCAACTCATGTGTGGTGCCATTGACCAACCCAAAACGGTAATTCCAGTCCTATTTGAACTGTCCACCTGGCGCAACGACAAACAGAGCATTCAAGACTGGCTGATTGAGCAGCTTTATGACCTGCACGGCGGCAATCGCAAAGCCAAGCGCTATGAGCAATGGCTAGAACAGCAGGTGCTATTGCCGCTGTTAGACGGGCTGGATGAACTGGGGCTAGAGCGACAAAAGCAATGCACCCCTCAACCCAGCTTACGAATTTTAGGACGCTTGAGCGGCTTTGTAATCATTTGCCGTTCACTAGCAGCTTGCTTTCGCCGCAGATCGTCACAAATAGCCTGCAAATCGTAGTTAAACGACTCAGCGTGTTCCTCACGAATCCTGTGAATCTCTTCAAGAATTTCATCTTTCCACATCTCTAATTCCCCATGAGTTCATAAGGCGTGCAGATAGTTGGCAACTCATAAGCCGCATCAAGGCTAATCTGGGCTAACTTTTTTTGAATCTGAGCATTAGCAATGTGCTTACAATTCCACGTTAGCAAATAGTCCAAGCCATAAACTGTTGCTGCTGCAATGTGGAGTGCATCATCCGCAGCTTTAGGAGGGAGATTGCTTTTGCGGAGGAACAGCGCTGCTAGATCTTGAACAGCTTCATTAACTTCAAGTAAGGGAAAGTCATGCAGTAGACTAAGCCGCCTCCCGGCTATCTCTGCATCTCCACGTCCTACCTCGTCAAGAACCACTTGGGAAATATAAAGCATAAATTGGGGGCGGCGAATATCCCACCATTCCCGTGTAGCTTCTACATTAGCCATCAAAATCAAATTATTACTTGATCGGGCAGTGAGATAACCAATTATGCTGGTTTCGATGTAAACAGTTTCCATCATTTAGGAATAAGCAATTAGGCTCTCATCTTGATTCCCACTACTGATTTGAGCAGACGATCTAAATCCTCCTCAACAAATACCCTGATCTCTGGCTTTCTTTTCTTTGTAGCCATTATGGATACTTGTGCCTAATCGATTTCGTCCAAATTGTGCTTGTCTCTAAGCTGGAGGTTCTCATCACCATTTACCCAGCTCTCCAGACTTTCCTCAATTACAGAGGACAATGTTTCATCCCTGAGCGTTGCTAGCGATCGCACCAGCTTATCTAACTCCTTGGGAATGTACGCTCTAATCTCAACCTTGTTGCGTTTCTTTTGCGCCATGTCCTTGATCATGTCATACTCACAAACTTAGAGGCGCGAATACTTGCGAGTTTGTGCGTCACTATGGAATAATCTGAAACAGCTTAAGCCTCGGAATAGTCATAAGTTGCGTTGGCGTTTGCGTGATTGCAGGGATGTAAGTTTTACGTAGGGGCGAAGCGGCCGTTCGCCCCTACAGGAGCACCGGAATAGGCAAATCATCCCTGCACTCAGCAACGCCGTTGCCTTAACTAATTTATGGAGATCTAAGAATGGTCACACTCTCTGAAGATGAAATTGCCCTGATCCGATCGCTTCTCACTGCTTTACGCGCCATCAAAATTCGAGACATTGATAAAGCGCTGGCTATTCTTGCCAAAGCCGACAGAAGAAGGATTTGATTGCGAAGGGAGAAAGCATTTACCTGGTTAAATGCTTTCTCCTCTGTCAAGAAGAAATATACTTGACATTTAAGAGGCAGTAAGGATTCAAAGAAATAGTATGCAGGCTTACAAACTTAAAGGAACAATCAATGCATCAGGTCAATTGATCATCACAGAACCAATTGAAATACCTGCTGGTGAGGTAGAGGTCATTATCTTGCAGCCTAGTAAAGTTCTAACTGAGCAGGTTCCAACCTCTGATGCGCCCAAAAAGCGAGAATACAAAGTTCAAGCTTTGAGAGATTTACTCGAAAATGCCCCCCCTACCCCTCCAGATTTTGATCCAGATCAAGCCAAGTGGGAGTATTTGAAAGAGAAGCACAACCTGTGAAAGTTCTGATTGACACCAACATTCTTGTAGATGTTGCTCTCGACCGCAATCCTTTCTTTGACCAAAGCGAACAGATTGTGCGTCTGGCTGAGCAGAGACAAATTGAAGGCTACATTTCTGCATCAACTTTTAGCGATCTCTATTACGTCATCCGCAGGGTCAAAGGCAGGGATTGGACGTTTCAGTTCTTGCAACAAATGTCTGCGATTTGTCAAATTGCAACGGTTGATCAAGCGGTTATTTCAATGGCATTGACTCTAAATTTCAGGGATTTTGAGGATGCAATTCAGTACAGTACTGCCGTAGTGAATCAACTGGATGCGATCGCCACTCGCAATCCCCAGGATTTTGCTGAAGCAGCGCTGCAAGTCATGGCTCCTGATGCCCTGATTCAAACCCTAACTTCTCCTTAAATCAATTGAGCTTCTGAGCCATTGAAGCGCGATCGCCCTCAAAAGAACTGCTGACAAACACGATGTTGCTTAGTTACAAAAGCAAGGTTAGTAGAGAATATGCCATGTGATCTCATGCGCTTTCTATTGCATCCTGCTGCATTGCTTTGTGCAAACGGTGCAACAAGATTGGCAGGGATGAAGGATGAAGGATGAAGGGTGAAGGGTGGGCGATCGCATCTTAATGCGTCGTCTGCTGATTAAAAGTTGCCTGATGACAAAAGCATTGTCTTAGTAATCGCTCGTCTACTTACCCTGGCACACTGGAAGCTCCAGCTTCCAGTGTGCCAGGGTAAGCCAGCGCTTAGTGACGAGGCTAAACGAGGCTAAGTGGGATGCATCAGGTTAAGCGATCGCCGTAAGCTAGCTTCACCTGACGCAATCAGATCC
>JAAUTN010000368.1 GCA_012031415.1 Leptolyngbyaceae cyanobacterium SM1_4_3
ACTGGGCAGGCAAAATTAAATCGCTAGCTCCCGCTGCGAACTAGTGATTTTGCCATGAGAATATCGGGTTTCCCCAGTCCGTTTGCGTCGGGCACCACTCCCACGATGACAAACCCGCACTTCTGGTAAAACTCATAGGGATGTCCTTTCAAATTTTGAATCTGGGCGATGTGATCAAACACGTTGGGGTAAAGGTTTACGCCTGCCAAACTGGTCATGTCGTCCTCATCATCGGTGCCTACCCACAGCGTTAATCCGCCTCGTTCTCTGGCGCATTCTGATAGGTCAGTGACGAGCGATCGCCCAATTCCTTGTCCCTGATACGCTGCATCCACAACCAAGGGATGCAGTTCCCACACCTTGCCGTCATACTGCTCAATTCCCCCAATCCAGCCCAGTACCTTACCCAATTCATCCACCGCAACTCGGCTAATTCGATCTGCACCAAACGATTCATGCACTTCTTCTAAAGCGCTATCTAGATCTGTCCAGGCTGTTTTCCAGTGCTGTTTGAATCCTTCGACTAGGAGTGTGGCGATTTGGGCGATCGCCTCCTGCATATCAGGCTTTAAGTTAATAATCCTCATGGCCAATTGCACATTTTTGAAGGAATCTCTGGCTGAGAACATACTTACTTATGGCTGCCAAGCATGACTTACAGCGATTTCGGGTAGTAGCGTCTCTAACCTACGTTGAAAGTACCAATTTAAACTAGATGCGCTAGTAGGGTTTGTGGCTCAATCATGCAAAAACGGCTGGAGATGAAATCTTTAAGGTTTAACTATCTCAACCGCAATCATTGAGCTGTATTTACGCATAAATACTGAGAATTCTACACATCTTGGCGTATCTTTCGTTTTTTAGGTTAAAGTTGTGCCATGTTTGAATCCAGTTTTTTCAAACTTAGAGACATATTCAGAGAAATATGTGGTCGTCAAGGGTGCAGAAGATTTGTGAAGACATCTTAAGGTGTCAAAATCGCCGTAAGCTACCAATCAAGAAGATCTGGCATGACTTTACAGACTAAGCCTCCGGACCCCTCCCAGCCTGATCCAAACAAAGCACAGCAATCTGAACCTTCAACTCCATCTTCGCAACAATCTGAGCAATTAAATTCGTCTTTACAACAGCCGATTCAATCAACACCACCTGAAACTGTTGCTGGTCGATTAGTGCAAAAGCTATTGAGGAATATTTGGGAACCCCTAAATATTCTTGGGGAGTTTTTTGATGGGTGCGGAACTTTGGCAACAAGTTTGGGAAGAAATTCAGGAAGCAATTGCACTGGCATTAATACTTTACGTTCCTACCTTAATTAGTAAATTAATTCTTGGACAGGAATATGAGCCTCCCCAAGATTTTAATAAGTGCAGCACGTCAGGTCCGTCTAGTGTAGAGAGCTATGCTTGCTACACGATAGTGATATCTGACTTCTTACTCTGGATTGGTATTGCTGGGCGTGTATTATTCCGGTTTGGCATACAAGCTTTGAGTCCTATATTCAAAGCTTTATCTCGTTCAAAAAAAAACTAAATAGGGCATGAGAATGAATTTGCAAAACACTCGAAAGACTAGTAAGACTGAAGACAAACAAACAAAACTTGAATCGAAGAATATCTGGAAGAGCGGTGGTTTAAATCATCATGCAAAATTAAGACCTAAACTTCTCTTTTATGAGATAGGACAACTCAGTTTGTTTTTGGCTTTCATTGTATTGATAACTGGTGGAAATTTATCAGGCTTTACGTTAACTCTAAGTTTTTGTTTGGGGACAGCCTTCGTTGCTTGGAACAAAACGAAGAAATATATAAGAATGAAGCAACTCAATCAGCTTAACTTAGCTAGTCGAGGAACATCAGAGGAAAGAATAGTTGTAGAAGTTTTTCATAAATGGAAAGAACTTTATGATAATGATCGCGCATGGTTAATCAGTACAGGACAGAGGGAACAGGTTTCTAAGGGTGAAACCTTGATTGAAGAAGGTGAAGCAGTTGATGCATTGTATGTTGTTTTAAGCGGAGAATTAGAAGTTTGTATTAGTGCTTTGGGAGATGAGAAAATAGCTATGCTGTCTGCTGGTGATGTGGTTGGAGAAATGTCTTTTGTAAGAAAGCGTTTGCCTTCGGCAACTGTCAGATCCTTAGAAGATTCAGTCGTTTGGTCTATCCCCGCTCATCTTTATCAAAGAAGCTACAACAGGATCATAATTTTGCTGCCCGCTTCTATCAAGCTCTTGCTGGTGTTCTTTCAGATAGGCTGCATACCACCACACTCGTGCAACTTAGTCTCCCTAAAGATGAAAAAACAACTAGAAGGATTCTGAAGAGTCTGGACAGTGTTGGAATCCTAAGCTTCTCACCACTGACTATTGAAACTCGCACTAACGAACCTGGACTCTACAACGAGCGAATGTAGTTCTAATGAAGTTGTTAGGGCTGTGCGCGAAAATGAAATCCCTGCAATGCGTTACGGCTAACGCCTAACACATCTACAACTAGCCTTTTGAAATTGCATTCCTGAACGTCCGCATCGCTTTTAGCCAATCTGTTTCGCCAATTAGAACACAGCGAGAAAATAACTCAATATCTAAATTTGCTAGTTCAGGAATTTGGCTTCTGTCAATTCGCGTGTATCCGTTCTCCCCCAAACGATACAGGGTCAGAAGTCCATCCTCCCAGAGCCAAACTTCAGGGACGCTTAACGCTCGATAACGCTCTAACTTTGTGGCAGAACCGCTTGTAAAAATGACCTCAATGGAAAGGTCTGGAATCGGTTTCGCTTCCCTAAAACAGTAGGATTCATCCGCCTGAATAGAAGCTACTCCTTCCTGCTCCTGAGTGACAGAGCCAGTTGGAATGATCCTGATGTTCCACTCAAAAAAGAAAGCTTCGAGGAGTGCCGCAATCACTTTTTTGAAAATTTCGCGCGGTTGCCCTGGCATGAATACTTCAACGACTCCTTCATAGAAGCTCAACCGCACACCTGGATGTCCTTCTAAGCCCTTCTGAATCCATTTGAACTGTTCCCAGGTGCGATCGTAGTAGACGGCTACCTTGTCTGCTGACGATCTTGGTTTTTCTAATGCCGATGTCATAGACATTCATCCTGTAAAGCACAGCAGGTGATGAATAGTGAATTGAATCCATTGGATAACCGATGTAAAAATTCCTTCACCTATGCAGCTATCCCTAGAACAAGTTGAGCAAAGAATAACAGAAATTGAAATTTTAGCTGATCCTTCCAGTAAACGATATGGGCGTTTACTGAATTGGCAAAACTCATCCGATCCTTTCTGGCACTATGGAATCGGTTTATCAGACACACACATTTTCAATACGGGTCGTGGATTAAGCACGTTTGCAAGAAAAGAAGCAAAGTTTGTTATTGGTATTGATCGTATTGCTTTCACACCAGAACAAACTATTGAGCGCCTAAAATATGCTGTTCGCATTTTCGCTGCGTGGGAATACACCGTTCCTGGCTGGAACTGTGAACATCTGGGTCGATTAATTGCTACAGATAAGCCAAGATGCTATCAAAGTCGCCCTATTTGGTGGCTATGTGACCTAACCCCAAAAGGCGATCATAAGACGGCTCATAAAGTTTTCGGGAGTATTTGAAGAAGACCAACCCTGCTCTCAATCGATAAATTCTATTGCTCAGGGTTAGTACAAAGGTTGGGTTGGGTTCCGCTTTGCTTCACCCAACCTACGGTACTGCCAGATTGCTGTATTCATTCTAGGCTCAGAATTAGTTCTAAATTCATCGAACACAACCTGGCAGGTGTAGCCATCAGGTAGAGTAGCGCAATGGAGAATCATTGAAATTGTCTGGAGAGTCTTTGAGATTGTCTGGGGAGTCTTTGAGACTGTCTGGAGAATCATTGAGCGTCTTCAGTTAACTGAGGATAGGCAAAAGGCATCGTCCGTGCCCATCCGTTCAAGATTTCTATTTTGATGGGCACCCTGTGCTTTGCCCACCCTACAGGTAACTAGAACAAATTGAGCAAGGAATAACCGAAATTGAAACTTTAGCTGATCTTTCACGTAAACGATACGGGCATTTACTGAAATAGAACTTATCAGAACCGCCATTTCTATAAACTGCACAACCAGCGAGAAATAGATGCAACCTGATTTTCCTCATTCAAATTAGCAGCATTACTGAGTGTACCGTTCTCCAACTGCCTCCAAATTTCACCAGCCATTCTTCTTTCGATCGCAGCCCCAACAAAGAAGGTATGAGGTGAATGTCCAACCTTAGAAAATGCCTCTCGTATTCGATCTAATGCTGTTCGTGCTGTTTTCCAATGTTCATCAGCACCTGCGGGATCTATGCCTCCTTTAAGCTCACCTAGCGCGACATAGGAATTTACAGCATTAAATTTACTGATAGCCAATTCAGCAGGGGCAAGCTTAAATAAGCATAAATCGACATTGCCTTTAAACAGAGGAATCGTCAAGTTATAAACCAGGGTACGACTGCCATTTTCGCCCTCCCAGCTTATTCCTCGTAAAGACAACTCAATTTCTGAATCCTCGCTAGTCATTGCTGCCCATTTCTTGGTTTTTAAGTGTTGCCAGTGATAAGGTATTCCAGCAATAGTGAGAGTTGAAATAATTGCACGAGACAGCTTTCTCTGTGCTAATGCGCCTCCAACATTTCGCATTGAACCGCCGAGTGTATCACCACGAGTTAGCAGAAACCGAAAGACTAATTCTTCTACAAACTTTTCTCCTGCGGGTTCAAGAAATTTTTTGATTAATCCGTTGACAGCTTCTATTTTGTCCTCTGGGGTCAGATAAGTAAGAGACTTGTCAGACAAACCAGCCGCAGTCAGCAATCCCATCTCAATGCCTTTATGATTTAGAAGATCATTAGGATTCGCAGCCTGAGAAGCAGCTTCTTGAAGCGCTCTTGCTTGTGCGACATAAGGCGTAGCACGACGATTTTTCTCCAGTGCAAGCGCAATAAAACCTGCACGAGTTGCCGCATAAGTTGTTATGAGATCATCACTTGACTGAAGATGACTCCGATAGGCATTCATAGACTTTTAATTTACGGTTTTCTCCACACATATATGCACTTTCGTAATGGGTCACGACCGTGATTGCCCATCTGTTGACTACTATTACCTTTGTCACCTGGCAAAACCCAAATATTCTCAACCAGAAAACCTAACTTTTGAGCGAAATCTGAGAGAATCAGGTCAACTGAAATACTGGCACCTGCATAACGAACATTGTCGTTAACCATAAACAATGTTGCTCCAGGTTTAAGCACGCAAAAGCATTCTTGAATGACACAAGCCATTTCATAGAAATATCCTTTAACCATTCTCGGAATGCCGTTGTTATTTAATAATCCTTCTGCCTTTTGAAACTCTAGATACTTTAAGATAGCTTGTAATAACTCTTGCTCATCTGCTAACGCCAGTGCAGTTTTCCATTCTGAGTTAATCCTCAATAAATCTTTAGAGCGATTTTCAACTGTGCAACTCAGCATTTCTTGTCTTAGTTGAATTAACTCCTGTGCTGAAATGCCAAGCAAAGCTAATTCCAAAGCATAGGTACGAGTGTAATCATATCGATTGCAATAAGGCGGCGATGTAATAATTGCATCATATTCAGCTTCTGCTAGCTGCTGCATAACCTGAAGACAAGAACCCGAGTAAAGACACACTGAACCCGATTTATATTGGGTTGGAAGAAGTTCTACTTGCTGTGTCGAAGGTGTAAGGTCGTGAAGAATTTCTTGGATTTTATTAGAAATAGCACTATTAAAATCTAAAATTTCACCTTTATTAAAGGCTTTTTTGCCTTGACTGCGCCCTGAGCGATAATCCCAACGAAGATATTGCCCATCTTTTCGGGTGTAGCTTATAGATTCTAAAACGCAAAGCAAAGCAAATTGCAAAACCGCTCTGACTTGATCTATTTCTTGCTGACACGCTCCAAGATATTGCTCGATCAGGTTTTTGGTGACTTCAGAGTAAGCGCCTTTTGTAATTCTTAATTCTGACAAGACTGCTTTCTTTTTAGATTGCTTCCAGATTTGATTGTCAGCCCAAAATTTTAGTCTTTCAAACTCTTTATGAGTAAATTCTGTCTCTAGAAGCTTTTTGGCATTGATAATCTGTTGTCCTATAGGTAAAAGCTCAATGCCGTCAGCATCAATTCCTAATTCACTAGCTGTAAACAAAGCAGTTCCGCTACCTGCAAAAGGGTCTAGAATTTTGCCTTGAATGACTTCACCTTGCTGAAGTAGATATTCAACTAGAGGTGCTGAAAATGCTTCTTTATATTTGTACCACCGATAAACAGGTTTGGTTTTATTAGCCTGAAAGCTAACGAGAGATCGGGTGAGCGAGGCTTGTACTAAAAACTTACTTTGAAAGGATTGAAATAAGTCTCTATCAAGCTGATCAATTCTTTCTAAACTGCGATTTTCTACTGTAGGTTTAGGATTATTGATGCTAGTTAAGCTTGGCACGATAGTTATTCCTGGATTTGCCGAAATGACTAGTATATCAGTACTGTCTTTGTAATCTGTAACGATGGACTTAGCCTTAGTAGCACACTACTGTTCAAACTGCTGGGCGTAAAATCGAGCATATCGATCGCCCCTTTCCAACAACTCCCCATGCGTTCCCGATTCCACGACTCGCCCTTTCTCCATTACCAGAATGCGATCGGCACGACGAACGGTGGCGAGGCGGTGGGCAATGATGAAGACGGTGCGATCGCGCATCAGTCGTTCCAATGCCTCCTGCA
>JAAUTN010000369.1 GCA_012031415.1 Leptolyngbyaceae cyanobacterium SM1_4_3
GGGCGATCGCATTCCTTGGCAACCTGATGACTTTCCTTGGAAACCTGATGACTTTCCTTATTAGACATCTCCAAAAATTAGGTTCCGAACTCAGGACAGCATCAGGGTTCCAGGTTCTTTTCTGGAGATGTCTATTGTAAACTTGCGCTTGCCCTGAGTCCATCCGCTGCACTGAACTTAACATATTTGACAACATAGGGCAAAATTAGTCAATCTCTAGCCCTAATTCAACCCGACTGAACCAAAATCGCGAAGGAACGCTCTAACGGTTAAGTTCAGCGGTGCGGACTAGACTTTCAGAGAAAACTCCGACGTATGAGCCTATGCATGCGCTGCAACTAGTTGTTAAAAAGTGACGAACTAGAAGGCCTTGCAAAATACAAGGCTATGCTTCATTCAAAATGGTTGAGGGCGAGTTAAATGTTACTTATTTGAACACTACTAATTTGAACAACAATATCGTCAAAATCGTTATCGCCACCACCTGCTAAGTCCTCAAAGCCGAATGCATTATTACTGAGTAACCGGACATGCTCTACTCCATCAGCATTTGTCCTAATAAAACTACTGTACATTGTGCTGAGGTCTGATGGCAAGCTATCAACGTTACCATTGGAAATCAGATAAGGGACTAGAACCAACTGTGCATTAGCTCCTACGTTAATAACGTCAAAGGTTTCATTAATAATGCTGGTCTGCTTGTTCACGGGAGCTGAAGCCGTAATCAAGGTATTATTAAGTGCGGCCTGAAAATGGCCTAAGCGATTGCTGGAGGTTGAATTTGCAATGGCTTGACCTGTTAGCGGATCAATCACTGCACCATTATTGGCGGCATCGACTAGGTAGAAACCGATCGTGTTATCAAAAGCCGCTTCACGGTGAAGGATTGCACTGACCGTGACTTGAACTTCTGTAGAATTGTTGACCCCATCGGTAATTTCTGTGCCCAAGGCAGTTTCATCTCCAATTCCAACGCTTTCCACAAAAATCTGTTGCGTTCCAGAAGGAAGGGTCACTGCAAGCTCTAAACCACCTCCACTCAGATTAAATCCATCGATAGTAACATTGCTCAGATCAAGCAGTGTTGCATTGCTGCCTTCGGATACCTGGAGACCAAACTGAAACTCTCCTGCTCCCAAAAGTGTTTCGATAGCGAGATTGCTGGTAGAAAAGGTTCCAGGGAGACCAGAGGCATTACCCAATGTTGCCAAAATTGGGATTTCGTTGTCCCCAAGGAATGCGACGAGTTGTTGTGAGAAGACGGATTCATTCGCATTGGCTGTAACGGTAAAGGTGAGTTTTCCTCCAACCTCTAGAACCAGGGTGTTGTTGTCGTTTTGATCACTGGCATTGCCAATGACAGGATTTTGACCAATTCCATCCGTTCCGTCATTGTCAAATATGGTGAAGAGGGTCGTCTCTCCATCTTGAACTGATGCGGAGCCTGAGACATTGCTAAGCCGGACTCCAAAGGTTTCATCGCTCTCAACTTCTTGGTCTGGGGCAATGGCAATATCGACAGTTTTTGTCTCTTCACCAGGTGCAAACGTGACTTGAGTTGTGAAGAATCCATCGACAAAATCAGAAGCTTGAGCAGTATTGCTACCTGCGGCGAAGATTTCAATATCGATCACATCTGTTCCAGTTATACTGCCGAGCCGATCGATCTCTAGTGTGAGTGAAGTCTGTTCTTCATCATCTGGATCACCTTCGATCACGACTGGGAAGCCTGTGAGCCTCAGTGCAATAGCACTATCGTTGTCCTGAATATTGATTGCGCCCGTTTCATTTAATGCACCATCAGCAAATGTAGCCCCAGAAACGGCTGTGAGATTCAGAAGAACAAGTTCATCGCTCTCAACATCTGTGTCTTCCAGGACTTCAACTGTGATGGTGCCAGAACTTTCACCCGCAGCGATCGTAAGTTGGCCTGTGGCTTCAACAAAGTCTGTTCGTGCAATTGCGGCATTGGACTGAGTGGAGAAATCAATCACCACGTCTTCGGTAGTGACACTGGAGAGATTGAGGGTGAAGGTTGCCAGGTTTGTGTTGGGATCACCTTCGATAATGGTAATTCCCGTTTCAGCGAGGGACAAAATCGGGGTCACGGTCAGGGTATCCGTACTAAGCCGAACATCGCTAAATTCGATGAATTCTACATTCAACAACGTGGTGTCCGTGCCAATATTGATGATATTTCCTGTTTGAGAAATCTCACCTGCTTCGGCTTGGGTTATAGCAATTTCAACCGTGTCCGTTCCTCCACCCCCATCAACCAGGTTAATCCCGCTGGAAAGGACAAAACGATCGTTGCCACCATTTCCGAATAAAGTGTTTTCACCCTCTTGCACTGTAATGACATTGTCCAGATCGTTGCCGATGATTTCTCGATTGGTCAAGGGACTTGGAGCAGAGGTGGGAGTGAAGTCCGCTTGGTTAACACTGAATGTAATTATTTCCGTCGTTCCATTATTGGTCTGTTGAGTAACCTGTTGTTGTCCCGTTGTAATAATATAGTTGAGGGAGGCAATAGGAGTACCATTATTGAATACGACATCAAAGACAATATCATTTTCGGCTTCACTGGTTACCTCAAGCCCGGAAATCGTCCCTTCAAATTGTAGACCAAGGGTGTTTTCAGTCAATTGGTTAGACGCAATCGTTTCTATGACGTTGCCGTCCAACTTGACTTCGATACGATCGATCGTATTTGGATCAACCGTTGAAGCATTGAATTCTGTGATCAGATCTGCTGGGTTTGAAAGGAGAACCGCGTTGTCTGAGTCAATGATGTTCAAGGTTGACAAATCGGCTCCTCCAATACCGAAGGCACGAACTTCTGCGACAGATTGTAGACTCGGACTCGCACCATCACCAAAACCATCCGACAAAAAGTAAGCAATATTCGTGGCGTTGTGTTGCGAGAGGTGAAGAAGTTTTGTGCTTGGGTAAGGGCAGGCCCAAAGTTTGTACCCCCACCTGCTGATAATCCGTTAATTGTAGAAATTGCGGTAGGAGCATCGATTGGACCGATTAAGGATGCATCACTATTGAAGGGTATAACCGCAAATTCGCTATTTTCAGCGATCTCTGCATTAATCAAGGCTTGGGTCAAAGCTTGATAAGCAGCTTGAGCCTGGGCAATGGGTTCTCCCTCTGTACTTCCAGAAACATCAATGATATAGGCAAAGTTGAAGAGGATGTTCTGCTCAGACCCGATCGTCAGAGTATAGTTCACATCCCCGTCAAACATCCAGGCTGGAGACTCAACGGTGATGGTTCCAATGGTATTGCCCTGGTCATCAAGAATATCTTCTTCAGGGGTGATTTCTGGCCCATCCTTTAATTTTGTGCCATCATCAGGGTCAACTTGCAGGGGTACAAAGAACAAGTTGCCATCAT
This sequence comes from Leptolyngbyaceae cyanobacterium SM1_4_3, assembly GCA_012031415.1. Classification (GTDB taxonomy): domain Bacteria; phylum Cyanobacteriota; class Cyanobacteriia; order Elainellales; family Elainellaceae; genus JAAUTN01. Next base: position 3,403 of record JAAUTN010000369.1, read on the forward strand.
CATCAGTCCCATCACTATTGCTATCGACAAATTCAAAGACCCCAAATTCAATGTCTCGGGTGGTGTCTTTGCCATCAGTTTGAGTGCCGCCACTATGGTCAAATTCAAAGGCTGGATTGGATGGGTTTGTAATGGTAAAGTCATAGTTTCTAAATTCATCGGAGAAAAGTGCCTGGTCAACGCCGTCACCACCTTCTAGACGATCGTCTGCACCACCCCCAAATAGTCTGTCGTTACCTCCTTGTCCGATAATGCGCTCTCTAAGAAAAGAGCCGACAATATAATCGTCACCACTCTGTGTTGTTAAAAATAGAAAAGTTTGACGATCGGAGCCGATAATAGCGTTTTCAGGAAGATCATTACCGGGCAAGTTAGTTAGTCCGGCTTCTATCGCTGCCACTATGTTGTTATAGATATTCGTTGTAATTAGGGCACCGAAATTATCCCCAGGACTTGCACCAAGTCCTAGAAATCCCCCTGGAGTCGTAGTAATTTGGTAACTTGCGACACCAAGCACACGAGGAGTTATATCACCATCCAAAACTGTCCAATAGCCACTGCCGCTCTGTCCAGCTTCAATATCGATCCCAGGAGAAAGACTAAATGTTCCATCACTAGATGTACTGTCGATGGTTCCTGTAGCCGAGAACTGAACAAGCGCATTAGTTAAAAACGCACCTGCTGCAAAGTCAGTAGGTACAGATGGGTTACCATTTGCGTCAGTAATTAGAAATTGGGCATTATTGCTGTTTTGAAGATTAATGGTCTCCACTAACGCAGGATATCCTGCAGTTGTTACAGTAAATCCATTTGCATCATCTGGATCTACAAACGCTACAATCCCAATTAGTTGATTCATAGGAAAAGGTTGATTAACCGCTGCCAAGGCAATATCATTTCCTCCAGCGTTTCCACTGAAGCCAGGGACAAGGAAGTTAAAGCCATTAGCCGCCGCATTGACATTAGCAGCAGTCAGCGGGGTTTGGGTACGTGATGCTAAATTAGGTACATCTCGTCCAGTTGTAACCCTTGCACCTAAGCCGCCAAAAATTACATGTCCTGCTGTCAAGACATGATTGGGAGCAATGATAATACCGCTTCCGCTTCCGCCACCAAGAGTATCAACAGCTACAACTGAGTCAAATGGATTTGCACTCAGGTTGGTGACTACATTCCGATTATCGGTTCCGACGATCGACATAACTTTATTACTCCTTGAAATAAGTAGGTGAGTCAATTTAGAGAATGTTTTGTGAATTGCAGTTACACTTAGTAGGTGGCAACATTCAGGGCACACAAACTTTGACGATAGATAAACTTTTAACGAGAGAGTTGAATCGCAAACAAAACGTTTAGGGACAACTGCCAATGAGGTAGGGGTTTGTGAGACTAGCGATATGGATCTGAACGACTTGCCCTTCTGCACTGAGAATGAGATGCTCCGAATCGATAACCCCATTTGCAGGGACATGATAATTTCGGTTCCATCGAATTTTTGACTCAATCACCACTTGACCTGCATCAACTCGAACTAAAAGATGGTCTGGTTCAATCCGCAAATGGCCGGGTGGAGAGTGAGAAGGCATTCCTGCTATCCTAGAAAGGGAAATTAATACTTGATCTCCCTGAGCATGAAGGGAACCACTCAAGGCCACAGCACCTACATAAGACCATCCTGTATCTGGTAAGTATCGCAGCAAGAGTGTATCTCCAATACCGAACGGAACCAAACGACCAATCCCAATCAGACGGTCAGTAAGCACGACAGACGATCCCGCCGTTGAAACTTGAGGGGAAGCTAGCCCTTCACCATCAAACTCAATCTGTTGAACGGCACCCTCTAGAGTTGCAAGGTAAATCCCACCCCTTAGTGCAGTCTTTTCTGGATTGCTTAATCCGGTTGCACCAATCAACAGTGAGTTATTATTTCCATCCACACTTGAGCCAAAACCATCAAAATCTACTGATGGAGGGGATTCTAATTGAGGCCAGGTTGTTACCTCTTCAGGCGTTTGGGGCGCACCAATGACCCTGGTAATTCGATCTGTTTTTGGATCAACTACTAAGATGCGTTGAATTCCTTGATTTGCAGGGGTTAGGGTTATGCTAGGAAAGGCTACTTGATTTCCAAAGAAGGATACCCCATACCCCATCACCAGATTAGCGGGAGGAATCGACATTTCTTGAACCACAATGTCTCTATCTCCATGAATCTTAGCAGTGTAGATTGCTCCAAAGTTATCATTGGCTTGTTTTGGTTTCCACTGAGTCCAGGTTAGCCAATCATAAGTACCGATTGCTAAAGTGTTTTGATTCCAATCCAGAGAATGGCCAAAACCACCGACAAGCTGGTCAGCAATAGATCCTTGCGGAGGTAGAATTTCCCGTAATCTTATCCACCCTTCTCTAGCATCCCGTTCGTACAATACCACACGATTCGCTTTAGGATCCCCAACAGCCAAATAATTCTCGTTTACCGCTAAGGCATGACCAAACGCCTCGCTATCACCTGGATCAGATGCCAAACACAAATATGATGAGGCTGAAGTGCCAACCATAAAGCATCCCTGCAAGAGAATTGATAAAGTCAAGAGTAACTTCATACACGACCTCTAATCAAACTACTGGGCAAGAATAGATAGAAGCTTTAACAAGTTTCTATCTTAAAACAATCGCCCCACAATGTTTTGAGTTGAGCTGCAGCAAGCTAGTTTTCTACTTTGTGGTATCACTTATGCTCCATCGGCTCCAACAACCTGGTTATTATGCACGGGGATTCGGTTAGTCTCGCTTTGACGATCGCCTCCAAACTCGCGGAGGGATAAAATAAACTGACCCACTAATGTAATGAACAGCCCCACCAATTAGTTTTAAGTCCGTGCAGAATAACTATATTTAGGTCTTAATCAGCAGACTAAATGCACTTCACCAAAACTATTTTGGGATAGCTAATACCTTGCTTAATCAAGCTACTTAAAGATTATCAGCCGAATATTTTCCTGTCAAGAACTTGCAAAATGCCGATATACAAACTCACACCTAAATCGCTAGAACTTCTACTACACAAGGATTTTAGCTATCTCTCCGGCTAAAGTCATGAAAATTTGGGCTACATTTGCCTTTCTGTCTGTCACATTGAAGATCTTATCCGGCCCATTCAATCTGTTTCCTCGAAACCGCCTCGGTGCGATCGCAAAAAAACATTGCACAAAAATGCAATTCATGGTCAGAGTAGATCTCTTTGGAAACCTGATGACTCTCCTTGGCGGGGCGATCGCATTCCTTGGCCAACTGCTGGATTTCCTTGGCGGGGCGATCGCTATTCCTTGGAAACCCGATCGCATTCCTTGGAAACCCGATCGCATTCCTT
>JAAUTN010000010.1 GCA_012031415.1 Leptolyngbyaceae cyanobacterium SM1_4_3
CGGCCTCGTGGCTGGTGAAGCTGGCTTCGTGGCTGGCGAAGCTAGCCTCACTTTGACGAAGCCAGCCTCGTGGCTGGTGAAGCTGACTTCGTGGCTGGCGAAGCTAGCCTCACTTTTGGCGAAGCCAGCCTCGTGGCTGGTGAAGCTGGCTTCATGGCTGGCGAAGCTAGCCTCGCCCGGACACAAGCAACAAATTGGAGGAGTGGTTTGCGCCCCGCCTCTGCGGAGGTATCAGTCAGTCCTTACGCATTTGAAACCTAAAACCTTGATCCCCCCTTAGCCCCCCTTGAAAAAGGGGAATCCTGGAAGCCCGCTTGAAAAGGGAGTTGGGGGATTGTGTAACAAAAATCCCCCCTTCCAGTTCTAGAAGAGAGGATACAGGCTGAAGCACTTATGGCTCAACCTAATATGGCTCAACCTAATATGGCTCAACCTAAGGAGTTACTTGTTGGGCTGAGGCGTTGTCCGCAGGTAAGGCTTCACTTCGGTAACGCCTTTGGGGAATTTTTGCTTTGCTTCTTCGGTGGAAATAGTTGGAACCACCACCACATCATCGCCATCTTTCCAGTTTGCTGGAGTCGCAACGCTGTAGTTGTCAGTCAGTTGCAGCGAATCGATGACGCGCAGAATTTCGTCAAAGTTACGTCCTGCACTCGGAGGATAGGTCAGCGTCAGACGCAGTTTCTTGCTGGGGTCGATGACGAAGACTGCCCGGACGGTCACTTTTGCGTTGGCGTTGGGGTGAATCATTCCATACAGGTCAGACACCTTTTTGTCGTCGTCTGCCAGGATGGGGTAGTTGAGTGAGGTACTTTGAGTTTCTTCGATGTCACCAATCCAACCCTTGTGAGATTCAACATCGTCAACGCTGAGGGCGATCGCCTTGACATTGCGCTTGTCGAATTCGGGCTTGAGCTTGGCAACTTCACCCAATTCTGTGGTGCAAACGGGAGTAAAGTCCGCAGGATGAGAGAATAAAATCACCCAGCTATCGCCAGCCCAGTCGTAGAAGCTAATTTCACCCTCGCTGGACTTCTGGGTGAAGTTGGGTACCGTATCGCCAAGTTGAAGTGCCATAGCTAACTTCCTGTGATTTCTAATACAGATGCAGAAGGTATACTCTGCCTATCATGCCATATAAACCCCGGTTTTCCGCTCGGAGTTTAGACCTTATTTAGATTTTAGCGTGACCAGAGATATTGTTGAGCTATGCCAGTTAAGTTTAAGCAAAAGAACCAGGGTAAATTTGAGGCGTTGCTGATTTACCAATCTGACTGAATTCATGCTGAATTTGACGCAGCGTTTGCCTGCCGATCCAACGGCTGTGGCTGAGTTTACATTGGCGCTAACGGCTGAAGAAAGGGTGCGATCGCGCCACTACTTTCACACAGATGAGCAAGATTTCTACCTGAACCTGCCCAGAGGCACCGTGCTACAGGATGGCGATTTGTTGCAAACTGAGGCGGATGGGCGATTGGTTCGGATTAGTGCTAAGCCGGAACCCGTCATGACTGTAATGGCGCAATCGTCGCTTGATTTGCTCCGGGCTGCCTATCATCTGGGCAACCGCCACGTACCGCTGGAGGTGACAGAAGCCTACTTACGCTTTTCGCCCGATCCGGTGCTAAAGGCAATGTTGGAGCAGCAAGGGCTGGATGTATCTGAAGACATTGCCCCACTCCAACCCGAGTCCGGAGCTTACGGACACAGCCATGCTACCGATCCTCATCTCCATCCCCCGTCAACTCCCGCTCATCCCCATGCCCAGTGAACCGCGATTAGACCTCAATACCTCTCCTACCCCTTCCCCCCTTCACTCCTCCACTTCCTCACTCCTTCATCTGATGCAACTGGTTAGTCCGGCGCTTCCTGTGGGGGCGTATAGCTACTCTGAGGGACTGGAAACGCTGGTGCAGTCCAGCAATTTAGTCGATGCCGAAAGTCTACAGCACTGGCTGGTTCAAGAATTGCGCTATGGGGCAGTGCAACTGGAGGCAGCGGTAATGGTGCGAGTGTATCAGGCTGCGCTCGCCTCTGACCCAGCCCCCCTCAGCGATTGGAATCAATGGCTCTCAGCCTTCCGTGAAACCGAAGAACTGCGACAGCAAAGCTGGCAGATGGGCCGCTCTTTGAGTCGATTATTGCTTGAGCTACAGCCTCAAGCCGCTGAACGGCTTCACGCCTGTGGAGAACCCTGTAATTTTGCTGTTGCCTTTGCGATCGCCGCTCATTCCTGGCAGATCGACTGCAAGACTATGCTCTTGGGCTATCTTCACAGTTGGGCAACTAATCTGGTGAATGCAGGAGTTCGGCTGATTCCGCTAGGGCAAACTGCGGGGCAGCGTTTATTGTTAAATCTCTGTGCCGAAATCGAAACTACAACGACCGCCATTTTAGAAATGAAGGAAGAAGATTTTGGAATCTGTAGCTGGGGAGTGGCGATCGCCAGCATGAACCATGAAACGCTTTATTCCCGCCTGTTTCGCAGTTAAAAATACTACGCTCTCATAAGCTATCATCTGCAAATTCTAAATAGAAGAGGGAAAGAATGCTTACGTTTCGAGTGGGAATTGCTGGGCCGGTTGGATCAGGCAAAACTGCCCTGGTAGATGCGCTGTGTAAGACAATGCGCGATCGCTACAGCATTGCCGTTGTCACCAATGACATCTACACCCAGGAAGACGCACAGTTTTTGGTGCGAAGTCAGGCGTTGGAGGGCGATCGCATCGTTGGCGTAGAAACAGGTGGCTGTCCCCACACAGCGATTCGGGAAGATGCCTCGATTAACCTAGTGGCGATCGAGCAGCTAGAGCGGCAGTTTGGCAACCTGGATCTAGTCTTTGTTGAAAGCGGAGGAGATAACCTGGCCTCCACCTTCAGCCCAGAACTAGTTGACCTGACCATTTATGTCATCGACGTTGCCGCTGGCGATAAAATTCCTCGCAAGGGCGGCCCGGGAATTACCAAATCTGATCTGCTGGTGATTAACAAAATCGATCTGGCACCGCTGGTCGGGGCAGATCTAGACGTTATGGAGCGAGATACTCGCAAGATGAGGGGCGAGAAGCCATTCGTATTTACAAATCTCAAGATTCGCCAGGGATTGGAAACTGTAGTTAATTTGATTCAGCTTCACATGGGCAAAAGTCTCTCTACAACGGCGAACTGAGTCACCTGAAAAGAAAATAGGGTGGGCATTGCCCACCCTACAGAGTGTTTATCTACGAAAGAATTAGGCAGAGAGCGATCGCCGCTTGGAAATCAGGCGATAGGTTTCAATAATGTCACTCACTTCCCAAGCGTTGAAGCTATCAATCCCGATACCGCATTCGTATCCAGCATTGACTTCCTTCGCGTCATCTTTCATGCGCTTCAGCGAATCTAGGCTGCCCTCAAAGACAACATTCCCGCTACGACGAACCCGCACCTTGCAGTTACGAATTGCTTTGCCCGACTGCACATAGCAGCCTGCAACGGCACCACGACCCACCGGGAAGACTGCCCGAACTTCCACTTGACCTAGAGGTTCTTCCACCATTTCTGGCTCTAGCAACCCTTCCATCGCGCCCTGGATATCTTCCAGCAGCTTGTAGATGATGTTGTACTCACGCACGTCTACTCCGGCGCGATCGGCGGACTGCCTTGCACCGCTTGCAAGAGTCGTATTAAAGCCAACAATCACCGCATCACTTGCCGCTGCCAAATCAACATCCGTTTCCGTGATTTCACCTGGGGCAGAGAGTAATACCCGCACCTGAACCTCTTTTTGAGGAAGCTGCTGCAATGCTCCCAAAATGGCCTCGACTGAACCCTGCACGTCTGCCTTCAGGATCAGGTTTAGCTCCTTTAGGTCGCCTTCCTGAGCCTGGGCAGAAAGCGTATTCAGACTGACCCGTCGAGATGCCATCGCTTGCTGCAAGCGAGACTGACGCTGCTGGTCAGTTCGGCTGGAGGCAACCGATCGCGCCTCCTTCTCATCCAGGAAGACCTCAAACTCATCACCCGCAGCAGGCACATCGCTCAGACCCAGCACCTCAACGGCAAAGGAAGGCGAGGCCGTATCCACTCGCTTACTCCGGTCATCAATCATCGCGCGGACTTTACCAAAGGCGGAGCCTGCCACTAATACATCGCCGACTTTCAGCGTCCCGTTTTGAATCAATAAGGTTGCCACTGGACCTCTGGCTTTATCCAGGTTTGCCTCAATAACCGTCCCTCTGGCGGGGCGATCGGGGTTGGCGTAGAGATCTTCGACCTCCGACACAAGCAGCAGCATTTCCAGCAGATTGTCCAGATTCTCACCGTTGATTGCGCTGACCGGAACCATGATGGTTTCACCACCCCATTCCTCCGGCACCAGCCCAAACTCGGTTAGCTCCTGCTTCACCCGTTCTGGCTGAGCCTCTTCTTTGTCAACCTTGTTGATTGCAACTACAATTGGCACTTCGGCAGCCTTGGCATGGCTGATGGCTTCAATGGTTTGAGGCCTCACGCCATCGTCTGCGGCGACCACCAGCACCGCGATATCTGTAACTCTGGCTCCTCTTGCCCGCATTGCGGTAAAGGCCTCGTGACCTGGCGTATCCAGGAAGACGACTTGCTGCATTTCGCCTTCATGCTCAACATCGACATGGTAAGCACCGATGTGCTGTGTAATGCCGCCTGCCTCGCCCTGAGCCACTTTGGTTTTGCGAATCGAGTCGAGCAGAGTAGTCTTACCGTGATCGACGTGTCCCATGATCGTGACCACAGGAGGACGACGCTGGAGATTCTTCAGGTCATTCGCATCGAGCATCTCGGTAACTTTCTTTGCCTCGGCCTCAGCTTCAGCAGTCTCTACCGTTACGCTCATTTCCTCTGCCACCATCGTTGCAGTAGGAATGTCTAAAATTTGGTTGATGTTGGCAATGATGCCTTTGAAGAAGAGCGCTTTAATAATCTCTGTTTCGGGTACCACCAGCGCCTCGGCTAGGTCATGAACGGTCAAACTGCCTGTCAGCACGAGATGCTCTGGGCGCTCGACTTTCACTTCTTCGCGGCGATCGCGCCGATAGCTTCTAGAAGAATCACGCCCCTTACTCTTCTGAGTTGGGCTGGCAACTGCCACAGGCTTTGCTTGACCTGGGCGGCCCTTAGGTTTAGGTGGACGCGCTAGCGACAAGCTGACCTGCATAGAAGTGTCTTCGTCGTTCGCGTTGAGAACGTCCTCCAGTTCCTCTTCATCCTCATCCAGCACAGGCTGGACTCGCCGCTTGCCCTTGGCAGCTTTAGCAGCTTTTGGTGTCTCTTCTTCTTGCTCCTCTTCCTCCCATCCTTTAGCCCGCTTGGGAACGCGAGGCAAAGTCGGTCGGCGCAACTCGTCTAATGCTCCGACTACAGGCTCAACACCCGCTTCAGACTTAGACTGCCCAGTTGTTTCTGAAGCGTCAGAGGGCGCACCCGCTCCGGGACGAACTGGCTTACGCCGCAGTTCGATCACGGGCTTTGGCTTTGGAGTAGCTGGCTCCTCAGTCTCCGTAATTGGAATCTGTTTGCCGCGATCGCCCCTTAACGCAACCCTCTCACCTCTTTCAGAAGGGACTCTAAGTTCAGGTCTTGCCGCCTCAGACGAACGCCCCTCTGAGCGATCGCTCTCTCCCTTATCGGCTCTAGCCCGCTTTAGGGTAGGACGATTCGTTAGATTAGGCTGTGAGCTTTCGACTTTGGCAACGGGCCTGGATGGTGGTGCAATTAGATCAGGCACCTCCTCATCAGGAAGGAGCACCACTGCTTCGGTGTCTGATTCGTCGGGAATAATGGGTTCAGGTGCTGCAACTTCTTCAGGAGTGTAATCGTACAGTTCTTCTTCTGAGACAACCTCTACTGCCGCAGTCGCCTCAGCTAGCGCAGGACTATCAGCTAGCGCAGGACTGTCAGATTGGGGTCGCACGGGTCGGCTAGGAGGTCCCGCCAGACGGTTTACAGGTCGTGACCCAGACGCTACATCATTGGCCGCAACCGGATCAAATGGGGGTGCAGCAGGTGCCTCAGCTTCTACCCGTTTAGGAGGATCAGCTAAGGGACGATGGCGACGAATTTCAAGGATCTGTTGCTTCTTAACGGGCGGCTGCACATTAGATTTTCGAGTTTGAGAACCACCGCTGTGCTGAGTTGATGAGTTGTGCTTACTGGCAGAAGAGTGATTGGTGGTGTGCTTCTCGGCAGCAGAGCGGATCTGAGCGGCCTCAGCTTCTGTAATGGTGCTGCTATGACTCTTGACCGCAATATTGAGCTGATCGCAAACTGCCAAAATATCCCTATTGTCCAAATTCAATTCCTTTGATAACTCGTAAATTCTCACTTTGCCGTTGTTCATCCACGCTTCCCTCTTCGTACCGAACTTGTTGTCACATAATTTTCTGCCGCTTTTTTGATGAAACTACGCTAAATCTACTCAAGCCGTGCATCTAACCTGCAAAGTTACAGATTCTGCTCTTTTCATAATCCTACAGATGGAGGACTTTTAGCATACTCTATAACTTTCTTCCATGAGTTTAAGAGGCTGCCCTGGAAAATAGGCAACTTCTTTTACTATCTTGCATGAACTTTTAGAAAACTGGTTGCAGCTTGTGGAGCAATTGTGATTCAGGATTGGGGGTCGATGACTGATAGGCGTTGCCACAATGTTTGGTAAATTCCTTCAGGAACACAGGCCTTGAGCGATCGCCCTAGTCGATTTTTCTTGTGAGCCGTCCGCAAGCAGCTTTCCCGCGGACATAGATAAACTGATCGCCCCTCACCCTGATCTAATTCTACCGTACCAGACGGATGCACTCTGACCACTCGCCAGAAGTCTGACTTTGGCGCAACCTTGCGACAGCTCACACAGCGGCGGTAGTTAGGCAACATAGCTTCTACGGTCTGAAATCTGACTGCGGACGCTGGAGCGCGTTGTCTGTCTCGACCCCAAACCCGTCCGCTGAAGTTGCAGGTTCAGGTGAGGGTTCAAGCTCTGGCTCATCCGACTCTCCTTCAGGCTCTGATTCAAACTCTGACTCAAATTCTTCTGATTCCAGATCCTCCTCCAGATCTTCCTCTTCCTGCCACGCCGCCTCTTGAGCCTGACGACGTTCTTCGGTCAGTGCTGCTATTTTCTGGTTTTCTGCCTCATAGTCGTACTTAGCCGAATCTTTGATATCAATCTTCCAGCCTGTTAAACGCGCTGCCAGACGGACATTCTGCCCCTCTTTGCCGATCGCCAAACTCAACTGATCTTCCGGCACCAGTACGTGGGCCTGCCGATCTTCTGGATTGATCAGACGCACTTCATCTACCCGTGCTGGACTCAGCGCATTAGCGATATAAGTCGCGGGGTCAGGCGACCAGCGAATTACGTCGATCTTTTCGCCACGTAGCTCGTTCACCACAACCTGGATGCGTGAACCCCGTGCGCCAATGCAGGCCCCCACTGGGTCAACATCCCGCTCCAGGGTATCTACAGCAATTTTAGTGCGAGGGCCAACTGAGCGAGAGGGAGGATTAGCTTCTCGTGCAACGGCTACAATTCGCACAATTTCATCTTCAATTTCGGGAACTTCGTTGGCAAACAAGTCTACGACGAGTCCAGCATCTGCTCTAGACACCAGAAGCTGTGGGCCGCGATGTGCCCCTTCTGAGACGCGCTTTAAGAAAACCTTAAACACCGCGTTGGCTCGGTAGTTATCGTTGGGTAACTGGTCGCGCTTGAGCAGTTCCGCCTCGACTTCAGGTTGCCCAAAGCCGCTGCTGACTGCCATGATCACAGACTGTCGCTCAAATCGCAGCACTCGCGCCTGAGGTAGAACGGTTCCTTCCAGATCCTGAAATTCTTCCTGAACAAGTTTGCGCTGCTGATCCCGCAGCTTTTGGGCCAATACTTGCTTAGTCTGGATTGCCGCCATGCGCCCAAATTCGCCCTGGTCAGGGGTGACATCTAGTACCACCGTGTCGCCCAGTTGTGCTTCATCTGCGACTTCCTGCACTTCCTGAAGAGCGATCTGGTGGTCGGGTGTGGTAACTTCCTCCACGATGGTTTTGGCAGCGAGGACGCGAAACCCTTCGTCTTCGATGTCTAGCTCAACCTCAAAATTGTTGAAATATTCTTCATCAAAGTTGGCACTATCTGGGCGGTGGGTGCGGCGATAGCGCTCGTATCCTTTCAGCAGGGCTTCTCGCAGGGCAGCTTGAACCGCGTGTTTGGGCAAGTTGCGCTCACGGCTGATGCCGTCAATCATGTCTTGGAGTCCGGGTAAGCTGACCATTGACATAGAACTAACCTCCTGATGATTCGATTCGGTTTTGTATTTGGTGTGGTGATAGTTTTTGTTGGCGGCTTCGAGTCTTGAGGTACTTGAGGTATGAGTTTTGAACTCAAGACCCAAGAGCTAGAACTCAAACAATTTAAGGGCTTTCGTCTAGCTGCACTTTGTCGATCAGGTGACGTGGAATGGCGATCGCCCGTCCCTTTTTGTTCAAATAAAGGGCCTCTTCGTCACGCCGGATCAGTTTCCCAGTCCAGGATTTTTGTCCCTCGTATGGTTCTGTTGTCATCACCACGACAGGAAAGCCTTTGAAAGAAGCAAATTCCCGGTCGGTTGTCAGGTTGCGAGAAATTCCAGGGCTGGAAATTTCTAAAAAGTAGGCATCAGGGATCACGTCTGTCTCGTCTAAGGCAGCTTCTAGCGCCCGACTCATTTGCTCACAGTTTTCTAAACTGACATCGCCTTGAGGATTACGAATGTCTACCCGCAAGACGGGTGGATGCTGATTGGTGTGAAAAACAGCCGTAACAATCTCTAACCCTAAGCTCTTGGCGAGGGGGGCTGCTAAATCGACGATTTTAGGAATCAATGGATGAGCCATCTTTCTCTCAAGATGCTGTGCAGATATGCTTAAAGCGCCAAGCGGGTAGTACCATCCGTAGCCTGTTTGAGCTTTTCGTTGCAATAAAAAAAGTGGGGTCGGGCCCACTTCCAACGAAATGATGTCCAAAAACACGACGAAATGCAGGCTTGCCCTTCGTCAATGATCAGTCTAGCGCATTCGATTCAGAGTTGGCACACACCGCTGTTATCACTATGAGCAACGGGTTACCTATTTTCTGCCGCCAGTTTGGGTGATTTGATAGAGCATTTGCGTTTGTTCACGCAGCTTTTCTACGTCTTCTTCGGCAATGCGCCTAACGTAATTAATCTTGACTTCATCTAGCCACACTGCCATTAAAGATTCAATTTCTTTCAGGGTGTGTCCCTTTTGAATTTCAGCCCTGAAAGCTTTAATGGTGCTGTCGATTAGGGTTTGAGTCAGTTCTGCTCCAACCGGGTCTTCCTGGAGTGAATCAGCGATCGCCCCATAAACTGCTTGATAAAGCTGGGCGATCACCTGCCGGGTTAGCTGGTCAGGCAGATTGCCAATTCCAGGCAAGTGCTTGATTCCCTCATACAGGGGCAATTCCTGTAAGGCTTTGTTGGCGTTGTGATGCAGCAATGCTTCAACATCGGGTCTAACCTTAGGCAAAACCTGGCAAACCAGGGTTGAAGATAGCCGCTTGGAAATGACGGTAACTTCATCGATTTCATTCAGGTCGATGTAGCGTGGACCTGCTTCTGGTTTCAGCAGCGTTCGGGCAACATCTCCCTGCCGAACCAGATTTTGAAGCTGTTCAATGACGCGAATGACGACAATTTCGGTTAGCTCAACCGCGTAGTTGGCGATGATTCCACGAATGATGCGATCGCGCAGCGGGTCGAGGTTAATCAAGTTGGATTGATTGATCCGCGTAATCAGGGGAATAATCCGCAGGAAGCGCCAAAACGGAAGCAGCAGGAACACGTCGTACCAGCGCCACAGCAGTGTGTCTAGCCAACTGGTGCCTTTGTAGCGGCGGCTGAGATACCATGTTCTGGCTAAAAGCTCGATGCCAAACAGAGCCATAAACCAGATGTCGATTCTGACAAATTCATCGGTAGGTCTGCCATCAAACCCAATACCGCGATAGTAGTTAGTTTGAATTAACGGCTGAATGCGCTCGTCGAAGAAATCAATTTCCTGCTCAAAGCCATATCTATTCAGGTATTCAGGACTCCAAAAGGTGGCAAATGCCTGTTTTGAAGATTCAATTTCCCGGCCGGTCTGGTCTTCAACGTGCCTCCGCATCCTTTCCTTGATCCGTTCCAGGGTGCCTGACTTATTGGCAATCTCAAACGGATTTTCGTCAACCATTGCTTCGCTGCGGCTCTGCAATTCTGACAAGATGGATCGAATTTGGGGTGATGAAATTGCCTGCTCACCCTGTTGGCGCATCTGCCGCTCTAGCTCACCCACAGCAGCTAGATAGGCTTCGGTGGTGCGATTTGGCTCAATTCCTTTGAATTCGCGCCCGTACCAGTCAACAACCCGCGAAAAGTTTAGCTGGCGATCGCCCCAAAGGGTAATCGGCGGAATTTGCCTTAAATAAAAGTCTCTAAAGGGAATGTAGCTGTAGTCAAACAGCACTAGCGCAAAATTTAGCAGGGCGATCGCCGCCATAATGCGTTCAAACAAACGTGCCCTGCGACGAGCTTTGGTAACTTTGGAGCGTTCTAAGGCTGCCATGAAGAGACTGAATTAAAATTTGACCCATTGTGTTCAAATATGCCGTTTTATCAGCCAAATTACTATCTACAATCAGTGAGATTTCAGACCTGCGATAGGATCAGCTAGGATTGTTTATCTTGCTTCACACTCATTCTCAGAATTGCATTCAAGGTACGGCTTAGCTTATGCAAACCTCGACCGACACCCAAACAGGAGCCTACTGGCAATGGCAGGAACAGCCTATCTACTACGTGCGAAGTGGCGATCGCCATCCTCAAAGGCCACCTCTGCTGCTGATTCATGGGTTTGGTGCGTCCACCGACCACTGGCGCAAAAACATCGCTGGGCTAAGCCGCGACTTTGAAGTGTGGGCGATCGACCTGCTAGGGTTTGGTCGCTCCGCCAAACCTGACTGGCAGTACAGCGGCGACCTCTGGCGTGACCAACTGCACGAGTTTATCACCGAGGTGGTGGGTCAGCCTGCTGTGCTGGCAGGTAATTCCCTCGGCGGCTACTCAGCCCTGTGCGTTGCAGCGCAGCGCCCCGAATCGGCAGTCGGGCTAGTCTTACTAAACAGTGCTGGACCCTTTACCGAAATGCAGTTGACCTCCAAGCCAGACCCATTTAGACAAACAATGGGCAAGCTGATTCAGTCATTTCTACTTCAGCCGCTCCCCAGTTTCTTGCTGTTTCAATACGTCCGGCAGCGCTGGATAATTCGTCGAACTTTGGAAAGCGTCTACCTGGACAAAAGCGCCATCACCGACCAGCTGATTGAAGATATCTACCGTCCTTCTTGCGATTCGGGCGCGGCTAAAGTTTTTGCTTCGGTGTTTAAGTCTCCACGAGGCGAGAAAATCGACATTCTGCTCAGTCAACTGACTTGTCCGCTGCTGCTGCTGTGGGGCGAGGGCGATCCCTGGATGAATGCTAGACAGCGGGGCGCTCAGTTTCGGCAGCACTACCCGCAACTAGTAGAACATTACTTGCAGGCAGGTCACTGTCCGCATGATGAGGTGCCCGACCAGGTAAATGCGCTATTGAGGGAATGGGTGATGAATCTGGGTGAGGGATAGGCGATCGCCCTCCTTAAACCTGAGAATTAGACAGAATCTGCAAAATTCTAGCTGCATCTTCTAAATTTCCCGCAATCCGTCGAACTGGCTTAGGCCAGACCTTCACCAGGGTCGGTGTCGCCGCAACCTGGTCAGCCTCTGCCTGTTCAGGATGCTTGTAGATATCAACCACTTTCAGCGTGTAAGGTTGTTGGAGAGATTTTTCTAAAAGCTGGTGCAGATTTTGCAAAATGCGTTCAGTTACAGCATTGTGACCCGCAACAAACAGCCGCAGCACATAGCCTTGAGGCGGCTGATCCGGCTTCTGCGGCAACCAGGACGCGGTATGTTTGCTTTCAGAAAAGTAGGCATGGGGTTCTTCCTGAAGACGAACTACCAGGTCATGGTCTTCCCAGAGTTGCGGAAACTGCTGGCGATAGCTAGCCAACACCAGTGGGTCACAAAGTTCTTCCTGGCGAGGATCGATCTCCCAAGTCAAATCACCCGCTGCAAAAATCGCATTCAGCAGCACCCGGTGCGGTAAAACTCGCCGACAGGCTTCCGCAGACGTTTGAACTCGCTGCGTTTTGGGGTCAAGCCAACGGTCAATAGTCGCCGTGTAGCAGGGCAATAAAAAATGCGGAGGTTCAGATAGCCCCAACATTTCCTGTAGCGCTGAGCAAAGCTGTAAATGCCAGCGACTCCGCTTGTGGGGATCGATGCAGTACACCAAATCCCCACCCGGTGTAAATAAAGCTATCCCTTTGAATAGGTCTGAATTTTGAGCTTTGAGTGCTGAACCAGAACTGTAACTCATGACTCAAAACTCACAATTCAAATCTAAACACGACCACGCAAGATCTGTGCCATCTCGTTAGGCTTGGGCGACATTTCTAGAGCCGTCTCTTCAGTAATTCGCCCTGCTTCGTAAAGCTTGTAGAGCGACTGGTTCATTGTACACATACCGTCAAAGGTACATCTGGGAATAATGGCTTCGACTTCATCAATTTCCCCACGACGAAGGTAGTCTTTGATCGCATCTGTGTTAATCATGATGTCGTGGAAAGCGGCCCGTTTGCCGTCAGTGGTGCGGCATAGACCTTGAGCGATGACGGCGACAAGGGATTCGGCGATCGCCACCCGCATGGGAGTCTGCTGATCTGGCTCATACAGGCTGAGAATCCGCTCAATCGTTTTCACGGCGCTGTTCGTGTGCAGTGTTCCCATAACCAGGTGTCCGGTTTGGGCTGCCTTGAGAGCCGTATTCACGGTTTCCTTGTCCCGCATTTCACCCACTAGAATCACGTCCGGGTCTTCCCGTAGAGAAGACTTCAGGGCGCGGTCAAATTCGAGCGTGTGAATTCCCACTTCCCGCTGCTTAATCAAAGATTTGCGGCTCTGGTGAACATACTCAATCGGATCTTCGATTGTGATGATGTTCTTAGGCATCTCTTTGTTGATGTAGTCCACCATTGCTGCCAGCGTTGTGGACTTACCTGAACCCGTTGGCCCAGTTACCAGTACCAACCCTTTGTGGTAATGGCAGATGTCTTTAAATACCAGAGGCAGGTTCAACTGCTCAATGGTCAAAATTTTCAGCGGGATCAAACGCATGACCAGCGCTGGTCCTCTGAGCGAGTCAAACAAGTTCACCCGCACCCTGGCAAAGTCATACTGGGCTGCGCCGTCAAAGTCAAGCGTGTCCTTAAACCGCTTGATCTCCATGTCTGACAAAATTTCTTTGAGCCAGCTAAAGAAGGTCGGCTCGTCAGTGATGGGATAATCCGTCGTGTCTATTTCGCCCCGGTTGCGGAAGCGAGGTACTTCGCCTACACCCACATGAATATCAGAAAAGCCTTTATCAAAGGCTTCTTTGACAAGCTGTGCCAATGTAGGGGAACCCGGCGTGACTTTAATCCGCGAACCTTGTACCGGGGGAGGGGCAGCGGGGCGATGTCCTGCCGGGGGGGGCGGTGGTTTTACAGCAGGCGCAGTGGCTTCCTGAGCCGCAGTGGAAGGGTTAACTGAAGTAGCTGTAGCTATAGGGGCTGTTATTTGAGAAGGCACCTGCGTAGCTCCGGCAGATGCATGGGGCGCAGCCTGTCTCGGTGGGGGCGGTGGGGGAACCCGATGAGCAGGAGGAGGGGTGAGTGGACGCTGTGCTTCTGTCATAAACTACTTCTCAGTGAAATTTCAGGATGCCACAGATAGGTGATGACTAAATCAGAAACCTATGCTGAGCGATCGAATCTAAATGGAGAAATTGAGTGGCTTGCGAGAAGGGAATGCATAACTTCCCCCCTTTATACCTGGTTTTTTACAAAAACTTCTAGAGTCTCAACTTCTATTCACACACATAGCAACCCTAGACAATTTTTGATGCTTGAAGCGCTCTTGAGATGAGCAAGTTTAAGCTTTGCCCAGGTCATCCCTGATGAACAAAAATCAGATCAGAACCGTTTTAGACTTTTTTGGATTGCTATAGCTTGCCCAAAGTTTCAGAAATTCTTGCAGCGTTTTGCCGTTATGTAGAGATCTGAGTACTTAAATCAGCAGGTTATATCTTTGGCAGTTACTGAAGCTGTTGTCGATATAGCTCCAGAGTGGTTTTGACTCGCTGGTACTCTACTTCAAACCTTGTTAATTCTGCTTTGATTTCGGCTTTGCTGACCGCGCTTTCTATCTGATGAGGATGTTCCAGGACCCATTTTTCCAACTCTTGACATAGATTAGCTAGATGCGTTGCACCAACCGCTGCGCTGGTAGATTTCAGGGTGTGAGCAGTTTGCCGTAAGGTATCAGGGTGAACGGTTCCTGCCTCATGCATCGTTTGCACTAGACGAGGTGCTTCTTCTAAGTAGATGTCAATGATTTCGGCTAGTGCGTCACAGGTTTGCTCTCGCCCGATCGCCTGAAGCTCTTGCAAAACTTTGAGGTCAACGGCCGCTGATGGGTCTTTTTTGGGGAGCGACTGACATTTTTTGAGCACCTGAACTAACTGCTCAATCCGAATTGGTTTGCTGAGATAGTCGTCCATGCCTGCAATCAAGCATTCTTCGCGATCGCCTGCCATTGCGCCCGCTGTCATTGCAATGATGCGCGGTCGGTTTGCGGGCTGCCACTCCTGACAGATTTGGCGAGTTGCGCTGATGCCATCCATTTCTGGCATTTGCACATCCATCAATACGACATCGTAGGGTTGGCGACGGAGTGATTCCAATACCTCTTGCCCATTACAGGCGACATCAGCCCGATACCCAATACGCTGAAGCAAGTGTAGAACAACCTTTTGGTTAACAACGTTATCTTCTGCCAGAAGAATTCTGAGCGGTAACGGATGGGAGAGGTGCAGATCGGACAAAGATTTGACAGAGCGAGACTGCTGCCTCCGAACTGGCTGTCCGCCAAAAATACGAACTAAAACGTCGTGAAGCTGAGCTTGCTTGACGGGTTTGTGGAGCAGCGCTTTAAAGCTGGCAATGGTTGTTGCATGGGCATCTCGCTCCAGATTGACCATTGAAGTTAGCATGACGAGCGGCAAACGCAAATAGCCTGGTTGCCTGCGGATTGCAGTTGCCAGGGTTAACCCGTCTATGTGGGGCATTTGCATATCGAGAATAGCGATATCAAACAAATCTGGCTGGGTTAACCAACTCAGAGCTTCTGCTCCAGAGGCGGCGGCACGGCTAAGCATTCCCCAGGCTTGGGCTTGCAGGGTAAGAATTCGGCGATTGGTGGCGTTGTCATCCACGATGAGAAGTCGCTTGCCGATGAGCAGGTCTGTGTCGGAGCGATCGCCCGTTTCAACGTTCGGCGTTGCCTGAGTCAGGATCGTGAAATAGAAGATAGAGCCTTGACCAATCTGGCTCTCAACCCATATTTGACCGCCCATCATTTCGCTTAGATGTTTGCTAATGGCGAGTCCTAACCCTGTACCGCCATACCGACGGTTGGTGGACGAGTCTACCTGACTAAACGATTTAAACAGGCGATCCATTCGGTTTGTGGGAATGCCAATGCCCGTATCTTTGACCGCAAACTGAAGCTTGTAGATCGATTGAAGCGTATCACTTGAACTTTCGCCTATCGATTGCTGAATTACCTTGACGGAGACGATCACCTCACCTGATTTTGTAAATTTGACGGCATTGCTAATCAGGTTGACTAGAACTTGGCGCAGTCGGGTTACATCTCCAATGATGAACTGGGGCGTTTGGGGATCGATCAGGTAGCCCAACTCTAGCCCCTTCTCAGCAGCTTTGGGGGCTAATAGGTCGAGTGATTCTTCAATGCAGTCGCGCAAACTAAAGGGCTGGCGTTCCAGGTCGAGTTTGCCAGACTCAATTTTAGAGAAGTCTAAAATGTCGTTGATGATGGTAAGCAGAGCATCACCGCTCGTGCGAATGGTTTCAACAAAGTCTTGCTGCTGCGGGTCGAGTGAGGTGTCTAACAGCAGTCCGGTCATGCCGATGACTGCGTTCATGGGAGTACGAATTTCGTGGCTCATGTTGGCCAGAAATTCACTTTTTGTTCGATTGGCGGCTTCGGCTTCTCGTTTGGCTCGTTCTAACGCAAAGTTTTTCAGCGCTAACTCCTGACGCTGGTGCTTCTCCTGTTCTAGCAAGTGAGCTTGCGTTAGGGCGATTCCAACCTGGGCGGCAACGGCTTCTAATAGCTCGATTTCATCAGCCGTCCAGCGTCGAAAGCGATCGCACTGATGTAGCTCGATAATTCCATTTGGCTCGTTATTGTACGAGGTGCGAACCGCCAGCATCGACTTCAGGTAAATTTGCCGATATAGTGCCGCCGCTGGCAGCAAAAGGGGTTCAGTGTATACATTTGGGGAGCGATCGCCTGATCGTGAAACAACAATCGCTGCATATGAGGATTGTCAACCGCAGGAATTTCTAACTCCGAGGCTGATTCATACCCGTTCTCCAAATATTCAGCCACACCAGGCGCTTTTGGCGCTGGCGCAGCAATGTACGTGCGAATCACACAGCGATTTACCCCAAACGCTTGGCCAATTTGGGTTGCTGTTGTTTGAAGGATTTGATCAACGTCTAAACTTTGACGAATTTTTTGAGTAATTTGTTTGAGCAGCAGGACCCGTTGAATCTGGTGCTGAAGGCTATCTTCTGCTTGCCGCCGCTGCTCTAAAGTATTCTCTAAAGTTTTCAGGTTATGACGTAGCTCTAGCTGAGTCACCACTTGACGTGCCAAAACCCGCAGGGTTTCTCGCTGCTCAAGGCTCAGGTTGCGTGAGACAAAATCAATGACACACAGAGAACCCAGGACAAAACCATCGGGCGTGACTAATGGCGCACCTGCATAAAACCGAATGTGGGGAGCTTCAACAACCAGAGGATTATCAGCAAATCGCGGATCTTCCAAGGCATTGGGTACGATCAGCACTGCTTCAGGCTGAAGAATTGCATGGGCACAAAAAGCAACATCTCGCGAGGTTTCTGATGCGTCCAGTCCAACTTTTGATTTGAACCACTGGCGCTCAGCATCAACCAGACTGACTAATGCAACTGGGGTTTGGCAAATTTGGGCAGCTAGACGAGTCAGGTCGTCAAAAGCGGCCTCAGGAGGAGTATCGAGAATTTCACACCGATTGAGGGCTTGCAGCCGTGAGGCTTCATTCTCTGGTAATGGAGCGACTTGCATAAGCGATCGCAAAATTCAGACCAAAGCAGACATTAAAAAAGCAGGCATTAATTGACCAGCGTTCCCAGATCAACTACATCCTTCTCACTTAGACACGAATTGGGAATGCTGCCTACATCGCTGCCCACATTATACAAATAGGACTTCCAGCGCTAAGGATTATGGGAATATAGGCTTCCGGCTGATTCATTAAAGCTATTTCGTTCCCGATCCTTACGGATTTACAATGCTACGGTATACGGGTATATTTCTTAGCCTTTTTTGATGTATTTACCAACTGCCCAAGGATAAGAAATCCTGTTAACTCAAAAAAGTAATGCTAATCACAACCCTAGATTGGACTAGAGTGAGATAAGCAGTAAGCACCGTTAAAAACTCAAAAGGTATAATCTGTATGCATCTGAGTGAATTGACTCATCCCAACCAGTTGCATGGTCTGTCGATTCATCAACTCAAGCAAA
Source organism: Leptolyngbyaceae cyanobacterium SM1_4_3 (assembly GCA_012031415.1). Classification (GTDB taxonomy): domain Bacteria; phylum Cyanobacteriota; class Cyanobacteriia; order Elainellales; family Elainellaceae; genus JAAUTN01. The sequence goes on from JAAUTN010000010.1 coordinate 17,783, forward strand.
TTGCCCGCCAGATTCGAGAAAAGCACCTGCAAACGGTAGCTACCAGTGGCGGTCATCTTGGTCCTGGCTTGGGCGTGGTGGAGTTAACGCTGGCTTTGTATCAAACCTTAGATCTTGACCAAGATAAGGTGATTTGGGATGTGGGGCATCAGGCTTACCCCCACAAGCTAATTACAGGACGCTATGACCGTTTTCATACGCTGCGGCAAAAAGGCGGCGTTGCGGGTTATTTGAAGCGCTGTGAGAGCAAGTTTGACCATTTTGGCGCAGGCCACGCCTCTACCAGCATTTCTGCGGCACTGGGTATGGCGCTGGCACGAGACGCAAGAGGGGAAAACTTTAAAGTCGCAGCCGTAATCGGAGACGGGGCACTGACTGGCGGTATGGCGCTGGAGGCAATTAACCATGCCGGACATCTACCCAACACAAACCTGTTGGTTGTGTTGAATGATAACGAGATGTCAATTTCGCCCAATGTAGGCGCAATTCCTCGATATCTCAATAAGATGCGGCTGAGTCCTCCCGTTCAATTTTTAGCTGACAACCTAGAGGAGCAGTTTAAGCATCTGCCGTTTGTCGGTGACTCCCTTTCGCCAGAGCTAAATCGCCTCAAGGAAGGGATGAAGCGCTTGGCTGTTCCTAAAGTGGGGGCAGTGTTTGAGGAACTTGGTTTTACCTACATGGGGCCTGTTGATGGTCACAATTTGCAGGAGTTGATTGCGACTTTTCAGCAGGCTCATCAATATCCTGGCCCAGTACTGGTACACGTGGCAACGGTGAAAGGGAAGGGGTATGCGATCGCCGAGCAAGATCAAGTAGGCTACCATGCTCAGTCGCCGTTCAACTTGGCTACTGGAAAAGCCATTCCTGCCAGCAAGCCCAAGCCACCCAGCTATGCTAAGGTGTTTTCTCACACGCTGGTCAAGCTAGCTGAGAATAATCCTAAAATCATCGGCATCACTGCTGCGATGGCAACTGGAACAGGCTTAGACAAGCTTCAGGCAAAATTGCCCAAGCAATACATCGACGTGGGAATTGCTGAGCAACACGCCGTAACGCTAGCGGCGGGGCTTGCCTGTGAAGGAATGCGCCCTGTTGCAGCAATTTACTCGACCTTTTTGCAGCGGGCCTACGACCAGATCGTTCACGATGTTTGCATTCAAAAGCTGCCTGTGTTCTTTTGCTTAGATCGGGCAGGCATTGTGGGGGCTGACGGGCCAACCCATCAAGGGCTATACGACATTGCTTATTTGCGCTGCATTCCCAACATTGTGCTGATGGCTCCTAAAGATGAGGCTGAGCTTCAGCGGATGGTGGTGACAGGCGTAAACTATACCGAGGGGGCGATCGCCCTTCGCTATCCGCGTGGCAATGGCTATGGTGTACCGCTAATGGAAGAAGGCTGGGAGCCGCTACCCATTGGCAAAGGTGAAATTTTGCGCCAAGGCGACGACATTTTGCTGATCGGCTACGGCACAATGGTCTACCCAGCTATGCAGACTGCCGAAATCCTCAGTGAACACGGGATTGAAGCAACGGTGATTAACGCCCGCTTTGTGAAGCCGCTCGACACTGAACTCATCGTTCCGCTAGCGCAGCAGATCGGGCGAGTCGTAACCCTGGAGGAAGGGTGTCTGATGGGCGGTTTTGGCTCTGCTGTTGCAGAAGCGCTACTTGACCAGGATATAACTGTCCCGGTCAAACGGATCGGTGTGCCAGATGTGCTGGTCGATCACGCTAAACCGGACGAATCCCTGGCAACTTTAGGGTTAACTCCGTCCCAAATTGCCGAGCGTATTCTGAAAACCTTTAGCCCTCAGCCTTCAGCCCTTAATGTATAGATCGAACCCTTGACGATTTACAGAACGTGCCTTATGCCCTGTGTGAGGCGCGTTTTTGTATGGTCATCTTGTGTGGGGCTGCTGATTTGAAATATGAATTTTGGTGAGAGTGCCGCACGGCACTCTCACCAAAATTCATACCTGAGTCAAGCAACGCCTCTGGTGTTCCTCAGAGGATTGACATGGGTATTTTGGGATTGGGATCAGGAAAATCGCACTCCCAAATGACCGGGTACAGTAGTTTCCAAACCCTAATTCCCGATTCCCGTTCTATCGCTAAGTTCTGTGAGTAGATGCAGCAAACCTCTTCTCAAGAAGACTTGAATCCTGTAGCTTTTGTGGCCGGTGAACAAGATAAACCGTTGATTCTCTTAATTGATGATGATGCGGTAATTCGGCTGCGGCTACGTCGCTTTTTAGAGCAGGAAGGCTATCAGGTTGCTGAAGCGGAGAATGGCATTGAGGGATTGGCAGCCTACACGTGTTTGCATCCAGATATCGTTTTGTTGGATGCGTTAATGCCAGAAATGGATGGCTTTGGCTGCTGTATGCATTTGCAGCGGTTGCCCGGTGGTGCCCGCACTCCAGTATTGATGATTACAGGGTTAGAGGATCGAGAATCGGTTGATCAGGCATTTGCGGCTGGGGCGGCGGACTTTGTGACGAAGCCGATTCACTGGGCAGTGTTACGTCAGCGGGTGCGACGGTTGATTCATCAGGCTCAGCTTCAGCGCAAGTTGGAGACAGCAAATCAGGCGTTGCAGCGGTTGATTTCAATTGATAATTTGACGCAGGTGGCGAATCGTCGTCGATTTGATGAATATTTGGATCAGGAATGGAAACGCATGGCAAGAGAGCGATCGCCCCTTTCATTGATTCTCTGTGATGTCGATTTTTTCAAAGCTTACAACGATACCTACGGGCACCAGGCGGGCGATCGTTGTCTCCAGCAGATTGCTAAGGTGCTTGAAAATACGCCAAAGCGCTCGACGGATCTGGTCGCTCGGTATGGGGGCGAAGAATTTGCAATGATCTTGCCAAATACCCCAGTTGAGGGTGCAGTGCAACTGGCTGAGTTGATGCGGGCGGCGGTTCGGGCAGTTGCCATTCCCCATGCTCAATCGCCCATTGGACAGGCTGTGACATTAAGCATGGGAGTTGCCTGTGCGATCGCCCATCTTGATATAGACTTTGAGTCCCTGGTTGCCGATGCCGACGCAGCACTTTATAAAGCTAAGGCTCGGGGGCGCGATCGCGTGATGGCGGCTGGACAAATTTGCTTGGATACAGGTTGCTAGCCTTCTTGCGAGTTAGCTTGGGCGACTGAGGAAATAGCCAGGGGTAGCGTCAGCCAGAAGGTGGAGCCAACGTTGGGAGTGCTGTAAACCCCGATTTGACCCCCGTGAGCGGTGACGATCTGGCGGCAGAGGTAAAGCCCTAAGCCGATTCCGGTAGAGTGGCGCGATTTTGGTCCTCGGACATACCGCTCAAAGAGGCGATCGCTCACTTCCTGGGTCATGCCAACGCCATTGTCCTGAAAGTTAAACCGGATCATTTCTTCTTCGACTATGGCGCTAAGGGTCAAGTCTACCCCAGGAGGATTGTGGTTGAGCGCGTTGGTAATCAGGTTCTCAAACACGCGCCGCAGTTGCAGCGGGTCAGCCGTGACGAGCGGCAAGTCTGGCGGCACCAGATTTTTCAGCATAGCCTGATTTTTGACCACCAGTGGCTCCAATTCTTCCAGAATGACTTGCGTGAGCAGCCCAAGCTGCATCAGTTCACAATGCAATACTATGCCCTGAGTTTCACCCGTATGGGCTTGCAGCAGCGAGTTGATGAGTTGAAGCTGATGTTCGCTGCTTTGCAGCATTCGAGTCACGATGGAGCGGGTGATAGGAACGATATCTCCAGACTGATTCAGTAAATTTTTCAGCACCAGCGACACCCCCATAATGGGCGTTCGCAGGTCATGGGAAAAAGCATTAAGAAATTCGTCTTTGAGTTGATTTAGCTGCTGAAGCTCCTGCATTTTTTGCTGAAGCTGGGCAGTGCGTTCCTCAACCTGCTGTTCCAATCCGGCGTTGAGGGCCTGCACTTGCTGGTAAAGCTGGGATTGTTGAATGGCGATCGTGACTTGAGTGGCCAGGCGATCGATCAGGTCGGCTTCAAACGGCTGCCACTCGCGAGTGCTAGAACACTGGTTGACGACCAGAGAGCCGAAGAACTGTCCATCTGGCATGATAGGGACGGCAATTCCAGCTTTGATTTGATACTGCTTGTAGTGTTCCTTGAGGACAGGAGGAGATTCTGTTTGCTCGGTGTCGTTAACGATATAGACGCGATCGCGCTCAAAAATGGTCTGAACTTCCTGATAAATAGAGCGATCCGTCACCGAACCCAGGGTTGGCAGAACGTTTTCAGCCACCGATTCAGCAACCACAACGCTAACCCCGTTTGCGTCGTAATGGCTGATTGAAACGCGATCGGCTTGCAGCAAATACCGCACTTCTACGGCCGCTGTGCTAAGAATTTCGTTCAGGTCAAGGGATTGGCGGATGCGAAGGGCGATTTCTCCTAAAAGGCGATCGCGCTCTGCCGAAGCCCACAACTGATGTTCTACACGCTTGCGCTCCGTGATGTCTCGCACGATTGCCAGCACTTCATCTTCGCCACTGACCACCACCCGCGCTTCATAATCTCGCGTCGCTGAAACCTCAGACGACAGCGTTTGGTCGGAGGTAAGCTGGCGATAAAGCTGACTGGCGCGATTATGAGTGAGGCGTAGCTGGTACTCAAAAAGCTGAATTTTGCCTGTTTTCAGCGCTTGCTCAACATAGTGCATTCGCTGCTGGGCCAGGTCAGGCGGCAGCACTTCATACACCGTCTTGCCAATCAGTTGGCTGGGCGGCAGCAAAACATCGCCGTCTCTTTCAGCTTTACAGTCCAGGTAGGTACCATCGCGACCGATTCTAAACATTAAGTCGGGAATGGCATTGACCAGTGCCCGGTTTCTAGCTTCGCTCTGGCGAATAGCTGCTTCGGTGCGTTTTCTCTCGGTGATATTCCGAACTCCGGCAACTCGCACCGACCGACCCTTATAGTGAATTGCCTTAGCGCAAACGGCCGCAAAAAAGTAGGTGCCGTCTTTTGTAACGCCCATCGCTTCATATTCGTAGGGTTGATCGGGTGAGGTGAGCGATTGCCAGGTGCGTCTCACGGCTTCACGGTAACTGGGTGCAACCAGATCCATCACGGGCATTCCAATCATTTCGGTGGTGGAATAGCCGAGTAGCTGTTCGGCGGCGGGGTTAACGTCGATGATTTTGCCAAAGTCGTGAATGATTACCGTTTCAAACGTGGCATTGAAGAAGCTTTGTAGCCGATCTTCGCTGTCGCGCAGTTCTTTCTCAACTCGCTTGCGATCGGTGACATCTTGCACCACTGTAAGAACTTCATCCTCGCCGCTGACGACGATGCGGGCTTCGTAGTCGCGCAGTCCTGTGGCTTCTGGCAGGGAATATTCGCAGGTTCGCAGTTCGCTTGACGCTAGCGTTTGCTGAATCTCGTGCCAGAACATCTCTGCAACATCAGCGGTGATTACGTCGTGCAAATAGTGACCGACGATCGCCTCACGAGGTACGTGGGCCGAGGCGGCGTTGCCCTTAAAGTCGAGATAGCGACCGTTGCGACTGAGCCGAAACATTAGATCAGGGCTGGCATCTAGCATTGCCCGGTAACGGGCTTCGCTCTCGCGCAGGTTTTGCTCAACCTGTTTACGGTCGGTGATATCGACCAGAACTCCATCCCAGAGCAGTCCGCCGTTTTCTTGCTGCTCAGGGCGAGAAAACCCTTGAACCCACTTGAGTTTGCCGGACGGGGTGACGATTCGCCCTTCCCAATTCCAGGGTTCCAGGGCAGCGGCGGAGTCGGCGATCGCCTGCTCAAAGCTGTCGCGGTCGGCTGGATGGCAGAGACTAGAAATCAGTGAAAAATCTGCCTGCACAGCCTGGGGGTCTAGCTCCAAGAGTTCCTGACAGCCAGAGCTAGCGTAAAGCACCTGGCGCACCCCGTTTGCCTGATAGAGGAACTGATAGATCATTCCAGGCACATTGGACGCAATCTTCTTGAGCCTGGATTCGCTTTGGCGTAGGGCGGTTACAGCCTGTTGGCGGGCGATCGCTCCGCCAATGCTGGCCGCCATCATCGACAGGGCAGCTTTTTCGTCCTGTGACCACTGGCGCTCGGTGCGGCAATCATCAAAGCCAATGAATCCCCAGAGTTCGCTGTCAATCCGAATTGGGACGACTAGAATCGCCAGAATGTCTTGAGCCAGCAAGCACTCCTGCTCTTCGGGGGGCATTTCTCGCGTCAGCCCGCTCACAATTTGTCCGGCGGCGATCGCCCGATACCATTCCGTCGCGCTGGGACTGGAAAACGAAAAGCTCTGAAAAGCGGGATTGTGAATGTGAGCCGTGATTGACTCTCGCACCCATTCCAGCTTTTGGTTGGCGACAGGCTCTCCGGTTTCGGGATGAGGCTCAATGGTGAAGATATGAACTCGATCGACCCCTGTGGTTTTACCTAAAATGGCTAATGCTCTGGCGATCGCCTCGTTGTAATCGTCGCCCATTAAGAGTTGTCCGGTCGCCTCTGCGACCCCTTGCAGGAGGCGAGAGCCTCGTGATTCTTGTGGCTGCGCGGGATGATCAGCAGGAGCGGGATAATCTACTGAGGTACGCCTATTTTCAGCGGGGCGGTTAAATTGGGCGATCGCCAAAACTTTCTGTAGCCGAATGAATGCAGCTTCATCCGCACAGCAGTCTCGCAGGGCTTGGAGGCGATCGAGGTCGAGAATCATAACACTCCCGATGGTGACAACACAATGCGTAAAGGTGTAAGTAGATATCTATGTATCTCACCAAAAAACAAACTTTTAGCCTTTCTTAATCATTAAAATAGGTCTGCCTGGTGGATTAGATAAATCCGTCGTTAGGGTACTTTACGCTCTGGTCAAATTTGCTTTTGGTCTGTAGTGCTTCAGCGTGAACCAGTCCGATTACGGAAACAGCAAAACTTCTTTAAATACGATGAAGCGGTAGGCAACTAATTTACGCAGATTTCGTCGCCTCCCCTGTAAATCTTATGACAAGCCTCTGACGAAGATATTAAAGCTAAGGAAAAGATAGTACGGGTGGCGATCGCCAAATTCCCTCTAAAACAAGTCTTTTGTCCGCCTTTTTAACAGAATTAACAGTTTTTCTCGACGCAGCTAATTTAGGAACTTTTTATACCTTTCCTGGTCTGTTTATTCATCCAGTTCAGCATTTTTTGGAGAACGCTCTCCCATGTCTAGTTTCAATTCTTGGCGATCTGGTACCGCCTTACTAATCGCACTTAGCCTGACTGCGGGAGCCGCTGCACCCCTAGTCATTCAGGCTCCTGTGCAAGCACAAACTAACTTTTTTGATGTTCAGTCAAGTTACTGGGCAGCACCCTTCATTCAAGAGCTAGCCAGACGAGAAATTATTAGTGGATTTCCCGATGGCAGTTTCCGCCCGGATGATCCGGTAACTCGCGCTCAGTTTGCCGCAATGGTGCGTCAGGCTTTTGACCAGGCTCAGGTTCGCAATTCCGTTAATTTTGTCGATGTTCCCAGTAACTACTGGGCCTACACCGCGATTCAGGAAGCCTACAGCATTGGCTTTTTGACAGGCTACCCTGGCAATGTGTTTAACCCTAACCAAAATATTCCTAGAGCGCAGGTGTTGGTTTCTCTCGCTAATGGGTTGGGCTACAGCGCTAGCGGTGTCGGCAACACGCTGCAAGTCTACAGCGACAGCAGCAGCATTCCTGACTATGCTCAAACCAGCATTGCGGCTGCAACTCAAGAGCAAATCGTGGTGAACTACCCTAATACTCAAGTGCTAAACCCAAATCGCCCTGCTACTCGTGCAGAGGTGGCTGCGTTTATCTATCAAGCGCTGGTGAGTTCGGGTGAGGCGGTTGCAGTTTCCTCTCCGTACATTGTGGGTCAAGCTCCGGTTGTTCAGCCTGCTGTCAGAATTCCTTCTGGCACCGTGATCCCAGTCGGCTATGGCGAGGCTGACAAGATTTACGTTGCGCCAGAGGAGCCAGATCCGGTTCCGGTGACGCTGTTGGTTGACCGGGATATCATTTCGGCTGACGGCACGGTGTTGATTCCCGCTAACAGTCAGGTTGTGGGTGAGGTACGAGTTACAGGAAATGGGGCACAGTTCTACGCTAATCAGCTAGTTCTGACTAACGGTTCTCGTTTGGCGATTGATGCAACCTCACAGGTTGTCACTCGGACTGAAGAGATTCGTCGAGGTGCCAGTGTGCGCGAAGTGATCACGGGCGCTGCGCTGGGTGCGGGTGCGGCGGCGGCTGTGGCTGGTGTGACAGGCGATCGCGCCATTGCTACTGAGGAAGTGCTGGGCGGTGTAGGGGCAGGGGCGCTGCTCAACTTCTTCTTGGGACGCGATCGCGTTACGCTGATTTCGATTGATCCCAATACCGACCTAGATCTGACGCTAAACTCGCCGCTAGCTCTGCAATAGCGTCAAGTGAATGCCATTTCAGCCCCCGATACACCGCTGAAATGGCGCGAGAAACGTGCCTCTTGTAAGCGATTCAATGGAGGCACGTTTCTCTTCAATTTATTGTAAATCTAGCTGAATATTGCCCTGTCGCAAAATTTCCCAGCAGTTGCCCTGCCATCGAACGACGGTAGAAGGAACTCCCTGAGATGCCACTGGGGGAAGCTCAGATGGTTTGGTCTGAGACAGCGTTTGCTGTAGGTTATCTAATTCTGAGGGTGAGAGAGTGAGAACTTCTGGAAATTGGGCTGCGATCGCTCCATTGTTCGCAGCGGAGGTTGTCCAGAAAGGTTGGCGCTAGTCGTCGCAAGTGTCCCAGTCTGCGCCAGAATATGACGGGCGATCGCGCAGTTTGGCACTCTAATGCCAATGGTCGTTGGGTCAGTTGGGTTGACGGCAGTAGGGAGGCGATCGCTAGCGGGCAAAACCAGCGTCAAGGCACCCGGCCAGTACCTTTCCGCAACCTGCCGCCAAATTTGTCTCTCCTCAGCGCTGCCCGCTGTAAACTCCCACAAATCTGAACTGTTAGCCGCCATCAAAATCAGCGGTTTAGTCTGGCTGCGCTGCTTTGCGGCAAAAATTAGCGCCGCCCGATCGGGTCGGGCTGCCAACGCCGGAACGGTGTCGGTCGGAAAGCTGATCAGGCGATCGCCAGAGCGAGCAGCAGCAATCAAGTCAGGAAGGGAAGACATGGGAAGGAGGAGGGAGGAGGACTGAAGGAATAGCATGAGTTCCGCTTTGCTAAACCATCCTACAAAAACTTTTCATTCCTGATCTCTTCTTCCTTTTTCCTCGCCTGAGCAAATCGCTCAATTCCTGCCAGGTCTTTGTGAATCTGAATATCCTGATAGCAGCCATGCTGGTGGAGCAAGGTGGCAACGGTTTGGGCTTGACCTGCCATCATCTCAATTAGCCAGATGCCGCCAGATTGTAAATAATCAGGTGCAGTGTCAATCAGGTGACGAATGCTGTTGAGTCCATCCACACCGCCATCAAGCGCTAACTGGGGTTCGTGTTTGGTGACTTCGGGTTGCAGTTCAGATACCGTCTGGCTGGGAATGTAGGGAGGGTTAGAAATGAGTCCGCTGAGGGTGCCTTTAAGTGACACAAGGGGCTGAAACCAGTCGCCGTGATGGAATCGAATGCGGTCGGTTAAGCTATATTGCTGGGCGTTGGTTTGGGCGATCGCCAAAGCCTCAGCGCTGCAATCCACAGCATGAACGGTAGCAAGCGGAAATGTGATGGATAGCCCCAGCGCGATCGCCCCGCTGCCCGTGCCCAAGTCTGCCCAGTGTCCTTGTCTTAGCTTAGGGGTTTTGGCGGTGGCGGCGATCGCCAGATCAACCAAAAGCTCAGTTTCAGGTCTGGGAATCAAGACTGCGGGAGAAACAGTCAGGGAAAATTGTCTCCAGGGTGCTACTCCTGTCAGATATTGGACGGGAACACGGTCCTCTAGTCTGCGCTGCCACAGTCGCGTCAGTTCCTCTAGGGGCAGCTTTAGCAGCACTTTCTCCTGATGGCGAATAGCCCCTGAGTATAGAGGTAGCCGATTTAAGCCTGCTGCCTCTCGCAAGAGCCATTCGATTTCAAATGGGGGGATGTGAGCGATCGCCGCCTGCTGTCGAGCATCCTGCCACCATTGCCAGAGCGCTCGTCCAGACACCTCAACCAAAAGTTCCGTCACTTGCTCATGCATTAATTGCCTACACAACTGAGCATATAGCGATCCTAAATAATTCGTGAAAGTGTCCGCCCTTAGGGCGGACACTTTCACGAATTATCTTTTTCACAAATCAGATAGGACTGCTATAGAAGCATTGGTAAAAATTAGGCCAAAAACTAGAACCAGGAATGGAGACGGGGCAAAGCCTTACTTCCATTCTTGGTTCTAGGTTGAATGATTACAGCTATACAAGCTTATTCAGGTTGAGCAGGTTGCCCTTGAGCAGGTTGCCCTTGAGCAGGTTGCCCTTGAAGCGATCGAATAAATTCAATAGACTCTCTGGGGGGAACCAGCAGAATCTGATTTAGCTCCGGGTTGTTACTGTCCTGCAACGTTTGAATCAAGCTTTCCAAATTAACAACCTGAATCGTCATTGAATCCGCTAATTCGGGCTGATTTTGTCTAAGTTGACCTAGCAGATCCTGCAACTCTGCCTGATCAAAAAACATGGGAACAACCTGGTTTTGTCCTTGTTGAATAGTCAGGTAGCCACCCTCATCATCGGTTGAGCGGGCTAGAAAAATCGGTACTCCATTAAACTCATCAGGATTTTCACCGCTCTGCTGAAGTACAGAACGAGCCGACTCAACCTGCTCAGTCGTGGGCACAAACGTAAATTCTAAAGGCTGCTCCTGGTCTTCGTTGGCCAATGCTAGCTCATAGACTTGCGCCAAAGAAACAGGGACAACCTGCACGTTTGTAGCTAGCTCCGGATCGCTCTGCCTCAGATCATCGAGGGAGGCTTGGGCATCTTCACGGCTAATGAATACCCCAGCGACGGCGGGTGCTTCTTCTTCATTTCCCAGAACGGCAACCAGGGGTACCCCCTGTGCATTGGTGATCATAAAGACGGGTACTGATTGTAGACGTTCTACAACCTGTTCCTGCGTCAATGCCAATGCTCGATTAGCTCCACCCAGTAGGGAACCCAGTAGAATACCCCCGACTAGGCTGAGTGCTGTACTCCAGCGAACTAGTGATTTCATAACTGCTCCGGATAACGAAACTGCAACGGGATTGGTCTACTGCTGAGCGGCTCAGCAGCATCGCTTTGAAAGGTGAACGTTGCCCAGTAGATGACCGCCTAGCTAAGTCGTTACTAGTAGACAAATGTAAACCTTTAACCTTTCAACATAGCATCAGACCTTTGAATTTACTTTCGATGCCTTCAGCCCAAAACCAGGACTGATTTAATTTTGCGCTTTTAGGGCTTCCCCAAATCAATGTCTTCCCGACTCGATGACCTGTCCACTACAGAAATAGTTCCGAGTGCAAAATGCAGCATCCATGCCCTTGCAGCATCTCAGCAGGGCTACTTAAGCTCCCTAAAATTAGGCTTTCTAACAATAATAAGCTACAGCAATCGGGATGACAGGATTTGAACCTGCGACATCCTGCTCCCAAAGCAGGCGCGCTACCAAGCTGCGCTACATCCCGTCAATGTCATCTGTTAGTATAGCTTGCTTTGCAAAAAGTAACTGCTCGTTTTTTGGGATTGCTGGTTTTAAGCATGAATGGGTATGTGGCGACTGGGCCGCCACATACCCATTCATGCCCGAATTAAGCAACGCCATTTTTTAGAGCAAATTTTCTATGGGTAGTCTTCGTTACAGCCTATAAGATGGAGAAGACTCCTGAACTTCATTCACTCTAAGCAAGGATTACTATGGGAACTGCTCAGCGCACTCGCCACAGCGCTCTTCAACCTGCTGATTGGAATATTGCTCAATTACCTGGGCTGAGTAACGAGGATAGCGATCGCCTCATCAACAGCGGCATTCACACCACGCTACAGCTACTTGAAGCCATCAAGACCGTGCCTGAAAAGCAAGCTCTAGCAGCACAGATCCAAGTTCACATTCAGCACGTCAATAAATGGCTGGCGCTGGCTGACTTGGCGCGTGTGCCCATTGTTGGCTGTCAGTATTGCGGTTTGTTGCTCCACGCGGGGGTTAGTTCTGCTACCCAACTGGCTCAAATGTCTTTGCCCAGGCTACATCAGCAAATTCTAAAGCTGCACGTCTCAACTTTCCAAAACCAGGGACATTGCCCATCTCTGGACGAACTGGCAAATTGGATACGACAGGCGCGATCGCTCAATCTCTAAGGTCAGGACTTAAATCGAAGGGTGAAACTGGGATATCTTCATACAAAAGGACTGGCAGCCCTTCAAACCCCCTATTTTGGCATATGACCCAATCAATCTGGATACCAGAACATCCCCTTGATCCCTTCTGGGTCTGGCATGAAACCTAAGCCGCGATAAAAGTCTACGACTTGAGGATCGGCAAACAGCGTAATGTTGCTAATATCTTCACTTCGCAGCTTTTTAATTACCTGCTTCATCAGCGCTTTCCCTAACCCCTTTCCTTGAAAGTCTGGATGCACCACGACATCCCAGATGGTTGCGTTGAACGCATGGTCAGACGTGGCGCGAGAAAAGCCAATCAGCCGCCGCTGGGTGCCCCGATGTTCCCACATGGAGACGACTAGAAAGCTATGTTGAATTGCCTTCTTGACTTTGCGAAGGGGGCGACGTGACCAGCCTACGGCATCACACAGTTCCTCTAAGTCGTAAAGGTCAATTTCCCGTTCAGTGCTAAAAAAGATGCGGCCGTCGCTGGTTGCTGCGTTTTGAGCAGTATATCCCTCTCCGGGAGTCGGCTTTGAGGGGGCAACCGTATCAGAGGTGCTAAATAAGCTTTTCCAAAAACCCATGCAGGCGCGGTTAAGGTAGTAAAGATAAATAGTGGTACTAGTTAGTATATCTCCCGTGCCCCATCATCGTTTTAATTATGATTAACACCATTCATTGAGATGGGTGGTGCAATTTGTCGAAGATTGCCCTAAAGTTAGGGTTTTCTAGCAAAAGGCTCTTAGCCCTTTCGCATCTTACCTCTTGACCGGGCAGGCAAGGTTTACTCCCAATTATGGCTGCGGGCTTGAAATCATCGACGCTGGAACTGCTAAAGCGCTTTAATCGAGCGTTTCCTCAGTTTTATGAGCAGTTTGTTAGTAGTGAAATCCAATTGCAGAACCTGCGGCTAGCCTACCAGCTTTACAAAAGTAAACAGGCGGTGATTGAGCTAAAGCCAGAGGGCAGCAAAAGCGCCTTGCATTTTGCCTATCGCAATCAGTCTTTTTTGCTAAGTGATATTTTTGGTGTACTGGCGGCCTATGGTCTAACGATTCACAGCCTCAGCCTGTATGGGCAAATTTACCCACCGATGCTGGTATTTATCAAACTGGTAGTATCGCGGGGTGGCAAAGTGTTGACCGACAAGACGGCTGAAAATGTCTGTCGGGCAGTGCAGGAGGCGCTGGCAGGACGGTTTGAAGTTGAGGAAATGCTGGCGGTAGAGTTTAACCTGGATGCGGGTTTGGAGCAGGTGGAAACGGAGTTTTATGTTGACCCGGTGTTTCACTTGCCTGCACTGCTGATTGAGGCAGACAACCAGCCAGGGCTTTTCTATAAGGTGATGTACTCGATCTGGCAGGAAGATTTGCTGGTGGTCAATGCAAATTTGCTGGTTTGGCGAGGTAGAACGCGCATGATTTTATATCTATTGGGGCCGAATGAAAGCCTGATTCCCGAATATTTAGGACAGAAGATTGCTGAAAGTGTGCGGCAGAGGCTATTGGGCAGGCGCTTCTGAAGCGTAGGCTGGGTTCATGTTTCAAGACGTAGAGTTTTGCGGGGGTTGGGTTCCGCTTTGCTTCACCCACCCTACGGATACTGCGGCTACTTTATTCTTTGCGAAGGGTTTGGGGGACTCCGACGGGGGAAAGTCCGGCGATCGCCTTTAAGTTTTGCAGTCTTAGCAGTTCGGTAAAATCAAGCTGAATGCGGCCTTCAATTTGAGAAACGGACTCGATCGCAGCCATCAGATGACGGGCGGCATCAGTTTCGCTATAGCCTCGGCGAACAGCAACCCGAACGGCGGCTTCGTCGGCTTCGAGTTCGCGTTGAGAACTGTAGTTGTTGCGCCAGATCTGCTTCCGGCAAGGGTGGTGAGTCCACCTGCGGTGACAGCGCCAATGATGTCGCCCTGCACCAGTTCAAATACGGTGCCGACGATGCCAGCTGCGACCAAACCCTGATAGAGGTCAGGTTTGAGCCAGCGAACGCTGCCCAGCCAGTTGACGGTTCTCAGAATCAGCAAATCTCGCTGGGGTTTGGGAAGCTGGCTCCACAGGTCAAAGTTGATGAACACGGGGCGAGCCTGATCCCAGGGCTTAGGCAACTTGGCCATGATGACGGCTGGCTGCTCTGGCTTGCTCTTGATTTTAGTAAACATTCGACCGGACGCGGGCAGCAAATCCACGAGTCGGTAAATTTCAGAATCTGGATTGATCATGGGTGAGGAAGGGACTGCGCTAATTTACACAAAATTTTTCCACACAGCGGACAAAGATTTCTACACCCATGCTTAGAACCGTTTCGTCGAAGTCAAAGCGGGGATGATGATGGGGATAGGCCAGGTTGCGCTCGACGTTGGCTGAACCTAAGAAGAAGTAACAGCCGGGAACTTCTTGTAGGAAGAAGGCCATATCTTCGCCGCCCATTGTTTGACATTCAGGAACGATGCCCAGCGGGGTTTCGATCACGGTTTCGGCAACGGAGCGGATGAGGGAGGCGATCGCCCCATCATTCACGACAGCGGGATAGACCCGTCGATAATCTAAATCATAGGTTGCGCCGTGACTCTGACACACACCGCTGATGATTTGTTCGATCCGTTGTTCAAAGAATCCTTCCAGGCTGGGGTCGAAGTAGCGCACGGTGCCTTTGAATTGGGCGGTGTTGGCAATCACGTTGCAGGCGTGTCCGGCGTGAAAGCTGCCGACGGTGACAACGCCTGCCCTAAGCGGATCGACGTTGCGGGCAATGATGGTTTGCAGGGCGGTGACAATTTGAGCGCCAACGACGATAGCATCAATGGTCTGATGGGGCATGGCTCCGTGACCGCCTTTACCCTGAATCGTGCAGTCAAATAGCTCGACGGCTGCCATCAGTGGGCCATTGCGAACGCCCAGCGACCCTAGCGGCAGGTTATTCCACAGGTGCAGCCCAATAATTGCGTCTACGTCAGGGTTTCTCAAAACGCCAGCTTCTACCATTGGCTTGGCACCACCGGGGCCTTCTTCAGCGGGTTGAAAGATCAGCTTGACGGTTCCAGCAAAATCGGGATGTTGGGACAGGTAGTAGGCGGTGCCGAGGGCGATCGCCGTGTGTCCATCGTGACCGCAAGCGTGCATCACCCCATCGTGCAGGGAGCGGTAGGGCACCTGGTTGAGTTCTTGAATCGGCAGTGCGTCCATGTCTGCCCGAATTGCCAGCACAGGGCCGGGACGGTTGCCAGGAATGATTGCCACAATCCCGGTTTCGGCGATTCCGGTTTGATGCTGAATGCCCCATTCTTGAAGCTTTTGGGCGATCGCTTCTGATGTTAGCCGTTCTCGAAAGCCCAACTCCGGACGCTGATGAAAGTGTCGTCGCCATTCCACCAGGCGCGGCTGTAACGCCTGAATCTCCGAACGAATTCGGGATTTATCCACGTTGAGGGGCTTAAGAGTGGTAGCAAGCATAATTTTGAAAATATTCCAATTCTATGAGAAATTTCTATCTTTTAGATATCTATAAGGTAGCGGATTACTGGGCATTCAATTCAGTTGAACTGCAATCCTGGTAGCCATTCTGTGTGGAACTGTTCTCAACAAGGGGCTTAGCTCCCCCAATTTTTCTATGTTTGGTTTAGATTAAGAATCTCTATATTATTTAATCGTGGGGGCGGGAAACGCGGAGGCGAGGCGATCGCGGTGTGATCATCAGCTTTTGCCAGAGGCGTTCATAGCTTGTGGTCATTGACTCGACGGTGAAGTGGGCGATCGCGATTTCCCGGGCCCGCTGTCCCAGACGCGATCGCAATGCTGGATCATCTCGCAGTTGCAAAATTGCTTGCGTCAACCCGCTCACATCATTTTTGTCGAACAGCAGTCCGGTTTCACCGTGCAGCACTGCTTCTGGAACGCTGCCCACGCGGGTTGCAATCACCGGACGTGCCGCCAGCATTGCTTCTACGATCGCCAGCGGAAAGCCTTCTGAGCGGGAGGGCAGCGCCACCACATCAAACCCTGACAGCTGCGATCGCGGATTGTCCACCCATCCCGGTAGGCTAACGCGATCGCTAATTCCCAGACTAGATGCCAGCTTTTCCAGGGCTGTTCGCTGTTCGCCTTCGCCTAAAATGACAACTTTTACCTCGGTGAGAGGGGCGATCGCCTGTAACAGCAATTCATGGGCTTTCATCAAGTCCAGCCGACCAACGCTACCAACAACCAGTGGTCCGTCAATGCGGGGGAGCGGTTCAGGTTCGCCCATATCGGGAACTCCATTGGGGATCGACAGCACCGACCCTCGACCGAGCGCGTAGAAATCTTCCATTCGCTGAGCGCTTGCTTGACCGACAGCAACATGGGCATCGACTCTGAGGGAAATAGCTCTGGTACGCCAGAGGGCGATCGCATCGGTTGTTCGCAGCGGCAGTTGGTCAACTCTCACGACACGGGCACGAGGCAGCATCAAAGCAGCGGTTAGACCCGTTGCACAAGCCCAGGGCGTACAGAGGTTAGCGTGTACAATGTCAGGCTGAAGCCGCGATAGGATTTGCAGGTGAGCGACAAAGGATTGAATTCCGTTAGCGGGTAAGACGAATTGATTTGCGGACGGGCGGCGGTGGGCGATCGCCTCTACAACCTTTGGCGAAACGCCTACAACCGAGATTTGAACCTGATCTGAAGCGGTAGCTACCAGATGCCCCAGGCTGATCTCTGCGCCGCCAATTCCTGCTGCATCAGTGTAGGCAACCACGCGCAGCGGTCGATCAATCCCAGATTGAGCAATTGTCATTTATCTTTCCTTGTACCAATTCCTTTGTGAAGCTGTATGGAACAAAGGGCTTAAGCCCCTTGTTTTACCAGGGTTCATTCTGTGCAAGCTCAAATTAAATTGGTATTACCTTTCTGCCACAGCTTATGAGTTTTGAATGTAGGTCTGCTTTCACAACATTGGCTACGACTCAGCTAGAAGAGTTGGTAAAATTCTACGCTCGGCTATTCGAGCAAACTCCTCAGCCCTATCAGCCAGATCGTTACGCAGAATTTCAGCTTCCGGGCTTACGGTTGGGCATTTTTCAGCCAAAGCAGGGTCATGCAGCCGAGTTTGCGGGAGAACGAGGCAAAATTAGCCTATGTTTGGAGGTGGAAAGCCTGGATGAAGCGATCGCCCACCTCACAACTCTGGGATATCCACCACCTGGGGAAGTGGCGATCGCCTCACACGGTAAAGAAATCTACGCCTACGACCCTGACCAGAATCGGCTGATTCTGCATCAGTCTTGACCCTATTGTTCTTCTCGTTGTGAGAGAGCATTCCAGGCTTGAATTGCCTCCTCCGTCCAGAGCCAGTTTTGGCTCAGCGCGTCTGCCTGGAAGCTAGTCGGGTCGCTCATCATTACCATTTGGTGAAGCTTGAAAGCTTTACTCTCCAGGTTGTCTTGGTCCGCAGAGGGTTGGTCAGCCGCAGCCTTTAGCGCCAGAGCAATTCCGGCGTAGGCATTGAGCGCATCCTCCCCTTGCACAAGCTGCTCAGGCAGAGGCACATCTGCATTGGCCGATCCCTCAGTCTGAGCTTTCAAATTAGCTGCCTGCTGGTCTTCTAACTCCGATAGGGCCGCCACCCATTCTTGAATCGCTTCATTGAATTGATTCTCGGCATAGTGAGCAAAGCCCAAAGCAATGCGGTAGTTGGGATTGTCGGGCTGCTCTCGAACGGCGGTTCCCCAATAGCGTCGAACATCGTCAATGCCAAAGTTCTCATCTCCAGCTTGAATCGCTTGCCACGCCAGTCGCCCCCGCAAGAAGCTGACTTCAGGCTGATCGAGTTCTGCCGGAGGTACAGTGGCAAGGGCAGCAACTGCCTGCGGCAAAGCATTGCGGTCTAGCAGCGCCCTGACGGCCCGCTCTCCTTCAGAAATCTGCCCCTGGTTAAAGTGTTCAATGGCGATCGCCGTCACAGTCGTAGTCTCAGCAGTGTCTAGGTCAGCCTCATCCACATCAGGCACTTCTGCCTCTAGCGTTTCAGAAATATCTGCCCCTTGCGGCAGTAAATTATCTGGGTTGCCCTCCGGATTGAACCAGTCCTTAGGCACCACCAGAAAGCTGATCAGGGCAATTAGCCCGACCCCAGCGGCCCCGACTAGCGGTAGCACAAACCGAGGCAATTGCTTTGTGCGAGAAGGAAGGGGCTGGAATACAGGCTGAATAGCAGCCACAACACTTGCAGAACGGGCGGGTTGTTCAGCCGCCTGATCTGCTTCCAGTGGATGAGCAACCGAAGTCGCCCTAGAAAGCTGCGTGACAGGAACGTCATCATAAACCCACTGACTAGACTCTGCATCCGGTTTAGCTTGGGTTCTGGAGATCGCCGTCTGACCAGCAGAATTAGCTCTTGCCTCGTCATACTCTAAATCCGGATCGGCAGCCTCCGTGACCAGCATTGCCTCTGACCCTGAGCCGTTCCGCCCTTCCTGGCTAGAAAGCTGGTTCAGCAGATTCGCTACGATGGACTGCTCTTCCTCGTAATCTACTGTGTCGCTGTCTAGCTCATCGTCCAGATCTGCTTCATACTCCGTATAGTCTGGTGCATAGCCTGGGTTCCCTCCCTCTGCCAGATCGGTCAAGTCATCATCCAGCAGCACGGCTTCATTCAACACTTGCCAGTCATCGGTTGGCTCTAGATAGCGAGAGTCTGGAACCGCATCAGCAGGCAAAGGGGGCGCTGATTTTGCCGTAGCTTGAGGAACGTCATATCCCTGCGGAATCAACATCAGCCGATCGGCGGGGTTGTCAAGGGTGCGATCGCCTTCCTTCAAATAGCCGTCAAATTCTGAATGCAGGTAAAGAATCGGTAGCGCCCAATAAAGCTGGTGAGAGCCGTAGGCAGAAACTAGCCCCTGCCGCGCCCGACTGAGGCTAAGGTCAATTGGGTAGCCTTGTTTCAAATTGCGGTAAAACAAACGGCTCAGCGTCAGCGCCACATCATCGGGAATTCGCTCTGCCATCGCCAGCACTGCCGGAATGCCGCGCCCCACCAGCGCCTCTGCCAGATTTCGCTCTCCCACATCAGAGGTAGGGTCAGCCGCCGCCGTGTAAGCTCCCCGACAGGAGTTAAACACCGCCATGCGGATGCCATTGTTGACCAGCAGCCCCGCTAGGTCATCACCCGTCAAGATTTCGGTCAGTCCCGTTTTGTTATTGACCAGATATAGATTGCCGCCAGAAGCACCCAGGTTGCTATGTCCTGCATAGTGCAAAACCTGATACTTTCCTTGTTCTAACGCCTGAGTCAGTTGTTCTCGTCCAGGCTGATCGAGAATCGTTAACTGGATGTCGGGCAGCGTTTCGGTCAGACTTTCTGGCCAAGAGCCGCTTTGGTGGCGTAACTCTTGCTGGAGGTGGGTTGCTTCCCGTTTTAGCTCCAGTCGCTTTTGGTCAGTAGGAGCCGCAATCACCATGAGGATACGCAGCGGCTGGTCTGGCTCCTGGGGAAAAGGCGACACAGGCAGCATTAGGCTGGTGCCCGGCTGATAGCGAGAAAAGACAACTCCAGTGCCCGTCGCCACGGGACGAGGCGGCAGGCTCAGTCCATCTCGCTGACGCATTCTTTCAGCGGGCGAGTCGGTTTCATGCAGCACTTCCCAGGGCAGGCGGGGCAGGCGCGAACCCTTTAGCCCCAGCCGCAGCCGTAAGACTTCGCCGCGATGTTGGGCGATCGCCTGAGCCGTCATCCAGCTATCGCGCAGCGTCCCCTGAAACAAGGCACCATAAAGCTGCTGTCCGATTTCTGCCAGACTGAGGGGCGGCAGTGACGAATCAGCATCAGCAGGATTGTCTGAACTGCGGGACAGTTCAAATCCACCAATGCGGTTGACTCTATCTCCTTGCAGCACACCCAGCAGCGGATCGTTCATCAACTGCCGCGCCTGGGTCAGCCAATCTTCGACTGTCCATGTAACTTGCTCTTCTGCCAAAGGGACACCGGGCGCGACTCGCTCAGTCCGCACTAAATATTCTTCATTCCCCACCGGGGTTACAGAGATGTGAAACTCCTGAGTCACCGTTACCGCGCTCTCCTGACTTCTGATTTGGTAGTTCTGCCTGGTTGCTCTGTGGGAATAAGGCTGTATCCAATTGGACGGGTCAAAGGCTCAAAAAGTTACTTGCTGTAGGATCTTTCTCTCTGCCAGCAGACAAACTTTTTACGGATTTCTCATGTGAGATGAGCAGTAAACCTGTTTTCTCGCTCTAACCAACCCGTAAGACATCCGACTCAATCCAATTTTATTCCGGATGGCAACCCGCTCCCTAGAACAGTGGAATGGTAGATGCACCCTGATTTAACTCCCTGGCTCACTTGTTTGAGTTGGGGAGTTTTTTTGTGCATAGTCCCGTTTGAAACGCTGCTCACGAAGCGACGACTTTTGAACTATTTTTGAACTATTGAGTTGAACTATTTGAATGATTACAGATCAATTACAGCTTCAGCTTTACGAATAATCTTAAGCAGGGTAGATACAAGACCTAACCCTACAATCCCCAAAATCATCCTATTGGAGATGAGGGGTATCACCCCCCACAACTGAAACCTCAACTAGAGGGATTTGTGAAATCCGTGGTGCGTCTCCAATTCAGCGAAAACACTGAATTTTTAAAGATTTAGTAATGAGGATATGAAGCTCATGTGAGCCGCAAATTTAGTCTGGTTAATGAATAGACCGGATTTGGGTAGAGGGGTATAACAGAGCCGCAATCAGCAGCAATAGCTGTATGAACCAGGGAGCAGAAAACAAGCTAAAAACCAGGCTGACGATCGCCACTGCGAGAAGGGCGATCGCCACCTCTTCAGAAAATTTCTCAACTTTGTCGTAGAACCGAACTGCTCCAATCGTGGCAACCAATGAAGCGATGAACCACATTTGCTTACCCTAACCAAACGAAAAAGTTCATATTTAGTAAAGTACGCCACTTCCCAACAAACTTTATCGGTCAGTTGACTCACCCGACTGGGCGATTTAACGTCGCCCACAGCGACCCGTCTGCCACAGCCAACCCGTCGCGAAGTGGAACGATCTCAAGCAAAATAGAGTATGCACTCAGACAGGGGTGAATTATGCTTGCACACATTCTGGCGCTGACGGTTGGTTTCGGCAGTTTCATGCTCTATACGTCTGCCTTCTTCTTTCCAG
This sequence comes from Leptolyngbyaceae cyanobacterium SM1_4_3, assembly GCA_012031415.1. Classification (GTDB taxonomy): domain Bacteria; phylum Cyanobacteriota; class Cyanobacteriia; order Elainellales; family Elainellaceae; genus JAAUTN01. The sequence goes on from JAAUTN010000010.1 coordinate 39,270, forward strand.
AAGTTCATCGCAAAAACGACTTTGCCTGGAGCGGCGTAGGGATGTTTTATGCCCTCGTGCTGTGGGTTTGTGCCGGACGGATTACGGGCGGAGTGCTGCTGGGGCAGACTGCCAGTGTCGCGCTGTTGGGCTGGTTGGGCTGGCAGACATTGGCGCTAAGACGAACGCTGACTCCCCGTGACCAGCAAACCCGGCTACCCGGATCAGCTAAATCTTTGAGTGAAGCGTTCCAGAATGGGTTAAAGCAACTTCAGACAACGCTGCCGCAGCGATTGCAAAAGTTACCGCTGCTGAATAACCTGGTACAGCCTGTCGCGAGGTCGTTGGCGGTAATCGCCTCCTCCCTCCAAAACCTGCTCAAGCCTAAACCTAAACTTAAGCGATCGCCCAAAACCCGTTCCGCCCAACCTCGTGCTAATCCGCCTGCACCAGCCGCTGATGAAAAAGTTGAGGCTTCAGTCGAAGTGGAAGAGGCGATCGCTGAATTTGAAGATTTAGACGAATTTGAAGATTTAGACGAATTTGAAGATTTAGACGAATTTGAAGATTTAGACGAATTTGAAGATCTAGACGAATTAGAGTCGGCTGCATCATCAGACACACCAACACCCGCTGCCACTGAACTGATTCCTGAAGCAGAGGTTGTATCGGAGACGAGTTCAGAGCGATCGCCCCCCCAAAGTCCGACATCCCTAAGGCTCCGTAATTTCGCCAGTTCGAGCTGTCATCACCAAAATTCGCTCAATCTGGGTAGGGGTTAAATCAGGGTTAGCGCTCAACATTAGCGCCACCACACCTGCAACGTGAGGGGTTGCCATTGATGTGCCAGACCAATAATCCTCATAAGCACCACCCGGAACCGTCGAGCGAACTTCAACACCTGGTGCTACTAAAAAAGATAGCGGTTTGCGCCCAGCAGGAGTAGAAAAGCTAGCCACTCTACGCTGAGAGTCGATCGCCCCTACACCAATTCCCAACCGCTTTAACCCAAACAGGGCCGGTTCAATCGGCTGCACGGCTCCCAGGCTGTCCCGCTCATTGCCGGAAGCCATCACCGCCACCACGCCCGCCCGACGAACATACTTCAGGGCCAATTCAGTCTGGCGCATATTGGGGTCGCCCGGATAGCTGCCCAGGCTCATGCTAATGACCTTTGCGCCGTTTTGCACGGCATAGCGGATGCCAGCCGCAACGTTTGCATCAAACTTCTGAAAAGAATTATCTTCTTCGCTATCAATTACCCGTACAGGCATAATTTTGGCAGCGTGAGCCACACCCGTCACGCCAAAGCGATTTCGAGTTGCAGCAATCGTGCCCGCTACGTGTGTGCCGTGACCATAAAAATCACTGACATCATTGCTGTCTCGTCCAGCAAAATTCCAGCCGTGAATGTCATCAATGAATCCATTGCGATCGTCGTCCAGCCCATTATTTGGAATTTCGCCCTGGTTCTTCCAAATATTCGCTTCTAGGTCAGGATGACGAATGTCAACGCCAGTATCTAATACCGCAACGGTCACGTTTTTGCCTGCATAGCCTTTTGCCCAGACTTCTGGCGCTTTGACTAAATCCAGTCCCCAATTGCTGCTGCCCAGGTCACGCACTGCCTTGAAGGGCTTTTGCCCCACAGCACGGGCAACCGCTGCTGCCGCGTCAACCAGCCCGTAGCCATAGGAAAAGTTGAATTTACCGACGGAAGCCGGAAAATTGTGCAGACTCAGTTCATAGGAACCTGTTGCGCGAGAAGTGGCGCTGCTGACACGAATCACATAGTTTAAGTTAGGTTTGACTGTAAAGGTAAGGCTGGAATCGGTGCCCTGAAGAGTGCTGTTGTTATTGGAAGCAAGAATTTTGTTGGTGCGGGGATCTATGAGTGCCAGGTAAGCATCAAAGCGTGAAGACTCAAGCTCAATATGAAGCTGCTGCCCTTGCCTCAACCCCAACAGGCGATAGTGATCCAGGTAATAGGATGTCTGTGGGTGGAATGGGTCAGAATACACTGTGTCCTGGTGGCTGAGCTTGCCTTTTAACACCACATCTTTGTCAGTTGGTGTTTTGGAGGGAGGAAATTTAATCGCAATGTCCTTCCGGCGGCTACGCGAATCAGTTGTGCTGGCAGCGGCATGAAAGGTCTTATTTTTAAAGGAAAGACTGGAGCGGTGTGTCAGTTCACCTGGCTGAAGTGAATGCTGAAGCTGCAAATGGGACTGCAAGCGGCCAGAGGGCATTTCTTGACTTGAAGAATTTGGGTAGGAGCGCAAGAACGAGGACATAATTAGCTTTGCAGTTAGGACGGTTAGCTTACTGGTTAATTCTTCTACTGCTGAGTTCTACTGCTGGTAGGTGCTGATTCGTGTTGCAAATTCACATCAAGAAAGTTGAAGCTTGAGGGGCTTCTGGCTCATAATGGTTCGATAACTCGTGCTTTGGATCTTGATACAGTTCGAGTTTTAGTTATTCCCCTAATCTATCCCCCAGCGATCGTGACAGAACCAGGAAGCTATAAAGATACCGTTAACCTGCCTAAGACTCAGTTTGATATGCGGGCTAATGCCGTCAAGCGAGAGCCAGAACTGCAAAAATTTTGGGCAGATCATCAGATTTACGAAAAGCTTTCTCAGAACAATCCGGGGGAACCGTTTATTCTGCATGATGGACCGCCCTACGCAAATGGGTCGCTACACATTGGTCATGCGATGAATAAGACGCTGAAAGACATCATCAACAAATTTCAGTTGCTTAAAGGGCGAAAGGTTCGCTATGTCCCCGGTTGGGACTGTCACGGGCTGCCGATTGAGCTAAAGGTGCTTCAGGCGATGAAGCCCGAAGAGCGGCAAAACCTGACCCCAATTGAGTTGCGCCATCGAGCTAAAGAATGGGCTTTAGGGCAACAGCGGCAGCAGTGTGAAAGCTTTATGCGCTATGGCGTTTGGGGCGACTGGGAGCATCCTTACCTGACGATGACTCCAGAGTATGAGGCGGCTCAAATCGGCGTGTTTGGGCAGATGGTGCTAAAAGGCTACATCTACCGAGGGCTAAAGTCGGTGCATTGGAGTCCTAGTTCGCGCACGGCCCTAGCAGAAGCAGAATTGGAATATCCAGAGGGACACACGTCGCGCAGTATCTATGCGGCGTTTCCGATGGTGAGTCTGGCAGAGTCGGCTCAGGCTTTCTCGCCCTACCTGTCGGAATTGGGTGTGGCGATCTGGACGACGACTCCCTGGACGATTCCGGCAAACTTGGCAGTGGCAGTGAATCCTGAACTGACCTATGCGGTGGTTGAGGTTAGTGAAGATGTGAGTGCGGATGATTTGGGGGCGGCCCAACAAGCCACAGAAACAGGCAAATCCTCTGGCATTTTCTTCCGCTACCTGATCGTCGCCAAAGATCTGGTCGAGCGGCTGTCTAAGCTGCTGAATGTCTCGCTTACCGTCAAAGCCGAACTGCCTGGAAAAGCGCTAGAGTTTTCCACCTACCGCCATCCGCTGTTTGAGCGGGAAAGCCCGATTGTAATTGGCGGTGATTACGTTACGACTGAATCGGGAACGGGTCTGGTGCATACGGCTCCCGGTCACGGTGAGGACGACTTTAGGGTGGGTCAGCAGTATGGGTTGCCCATTCTCTCGCCCGTTGACGATGCGGGTAATTTTACCGAAGAGGCGGGGCCGTTTGCCGGACTGAACGTGCTGAAAGATGCAAATGGGGCAGTGATTGAGGCGATGATCGAAGCCAGATCGCTGCTCAAGGAAGAAACCTATGCTCACCGCTATCCTTACGATTGGCGCACCAAGCAGCCGACGATTTTCCGGGCAACCGAGCAGTGGTTTGCGTCGGTGGAAGGGTTCCGGGATGAGGCGTTGAAGGCGATCGCCCAAGTCCATTGGATTCCCGAACAAGGCGAAAACCGCATCACCGCAATGGTGGCAGACCGTTCTGACTGGTGCATTTCCCGTCAGCGCAGTTGGGGCGTTCCCATTCCGGTGTTTTATGACGAGGAAACGGGCGAACCGCTGCTAAACGAAGAAACGATCAATTACGTTCAGTCCATCTTTGCTGAAAAAGGCTCCGATGCCTGGTGGGAACTTCCGATCGAGGAACTGTTGCCCGAATCGTACCGCAGCAACGGTCGCACCTACCGCAAAGGCATGGACACGATGGATGTCTGGTTTGATTCCGGTTCCTCCTGGGCGGCGGTGGCTAAACAGCGAGAAGGCTTGCGCTATCCGGTGGAGATGTACCTGGAAGGGTCGGACCAGCACCGAGGCTGGTTTCAGTCCAGCTTGCTAACCAGTGTGGCGACGAACGGCTGCGCCCCTTACAAAACGGTGTTAACTCACGGTTTTGTGCTGGATGAGCAGGGCAGGAAAATGAGTAAGTCGCTGGGCAACGTCGTCGATCCGAATGTGGTGATCGAAGGCGGCAAAAACCAGAAAGCGGAGCCGCCCTATGGAGCAGACGTGTTGCGGCTGTGGGTGTCGTCGGTGGACTATTCCTCTGATGTGCCGCTGGGCAAAAACATCCTCAAGCAAATGTCGGATGTGTACCGCAAAATCCGCAATACGGCGCGATTCTTGCTAGGCAACCTGCACGATTTTGATCCGGCAAAAGATGCTGTCCCCTATGAGCAACTGCCGGAACTGGATCGCTATATGCTGCACCGGATAACGGAGGTGTTTACGGAGGTGACGGATGCATTCGAGAGCTTCCAGTTTTTCCGCTTTTTCCAGACGGTGCAAAATTTCTGCACGGTGGATTTGTCTAACTTTTACCTCGACATTGCCAAAGATCGGCTGTACATCAGCGCGGCAGATACACTCCGTCGCCGCAGTTGCCAGACTGTGTTGGCAGTGGCGATCGAAAACCTGGCACGGGCGATCGCCCCCGTCCTTTCCCACATGGCGGAAGACATTTGGCAGTTCCTCCCCTACTCCACGCCTTACGAATCGGTGTTTGAGTCGGGCTGGGTGAAGCTAGACGAGTGGAAAAATCCTGACCTAGCGGCTTCCTGGCAGCAGCTTCGGCGCATCCGGTTTGAGGTAAATAAAGTGCTAGAGCAGGCACGGGCAGAAAAGGCGATCGGGTCTTCCCTAGAAGCAAAGGTATTGCTCTATGTGCCTGATTTGGAACTGCGCCAAACGCTGCAATCGATGAATCCGGCGGATAGTCTCAGCAGCAATGGCGTGGATGAACTGCGCTATCTGTTCCTCACGTCTCAGGTTGAACTGTTAGACAGTCCGGCAGCGCTAGCAGACCTGAAGTATCAGTCACAGTCGGATGCATTGGGTGTGGGTGTGGTAGATGCTGAGGGGGTAAAGTGCGATCGCTGCTGGAACTATTCCGTCCACGTTGGTGAGTCTAAAGAGCATCCTTTGCTGTGCGAACGGTGTGTCCCAGCTCTAGCAGGCAAATTCTAAGTCAACTGTAGGATGGGCAAAGGGCGTTAGCCCGTGCCCATCTATCCACTGCACTTTGATGAACACCCTCTGTTTTGCCCATTCTGCAAAATGGCGATCGCTCCATTCACAAGTAGCTATGGAAAGTAGCGATAAAATTCTCGACGATGTAAAACCCGTACTACCTCCAACGTATCCTTATTTAGCTCAAGACCAATGCGATATTCACCCACTCGAAGACGATATTGATTAGTAGTTCCAACTAGAGCCTTAACGCCGGACAAGTCTTGTAAAGATTGAGCATCTAGTAAAGTTTTGAAAACGAGATCGTAGATCTGTTGATAAATAGGCTGATTTTTTAGCTTTTTCAAATCTTTTAAGAACAGCTTCCGATATTCAACATTCAATCCTCCTCCTCCGCTTCCAAAAACTGAATTGCCTCTTGCCGATTTAGCAAAGGTGTTTCCCTAGCTTCTTCCATTGCTTTACTAAGGCAGTAGTCTTCTAAACCTTCAGCAAGTTCTTCAAGAGAGCTATTTGCTTGGGGCAAAAGTTTTTTCCACAACTCAATGGGAATGACAACCGCTTTAGGATTGCCTTCAGAGTCAGTGAGATATTCGATCGCAAGATTCGTCATGGTGTCCCTCCTTGAGGGTCTACTGTATCAGGCATTTGTTGAACAATTCCCATTGTGCAGACGCTAATAGTGCAGACTCTTCTAGTATCAGAAGCTAGAGCTTCCAGTGCGCCGTTACCAAGCTGGAGCTTGGTAACAAGACAATTCTATGACGCGCAACTTGAGCTGATTTTGACACGAGCGGCAAAATTAATTGGTGTACAGTTCCTCTGGCCCATCGTGGGTGCAAATGTCTTTGACCAACTCGGTCGGCTCAGGGCAACTGTAGGTGGCTTCCAGGTGAACCAGGGCGATCGCCCGACCATTTAGCCTCAAAACGCCCCAAGAACTGGGAACGGTGTTGCGAATGAAGACCCCCGTGAGGGCATCGGTGGGGGAAGCGGCTTGCTCGGCGAAAAGTTGGTTAACGGCTTCGGTTTCTAGCTGGGTGGGGAAGCCGAAATAGTATTGCGGTTGCAGGAGGAATCCTCGGTCTTTGTTGTAGGCGATCGCCTCTGCATCCACTCGGTAATAGCGGTAAGGCTGCTGAGCCGGAATCAGTAGCGCCAGGGAAGGATTGTGGGGAAAGGAAACCTTCACCGCCTGAAACAGTTGTCGCAGTTCACCCGGTGAAACGGTGTTGGTTTGAATGGAGTTTCGCAACGATGGCGTGAACAATTCCAAAACTTGAGGCAGCGCTTGATCGAGATCCTGTTGAATTTGGTCAAATTCAACGCTTGCTTTTTCAAATTCTTCCCTTTGCCGCTGTTCTGTTTCCTGGCGATTAAGTTGCGTAACTATATTTCCCCGAACCCGGTTTGCCGCTTGCAGTCCAACAAACAGCACAATGGCTACAACTCCCGTCAGAGGCACCAGACGGTCTAACTTGCGCTTTAATTCAGATGAAACCTGGACATCGGGTAACTTGGCACGACTGGCACTTGCTTCGGCAAATAGCGTGAGGCTGAGCAAAACGTGAATCACAATTAGTGTAAAAGTGATCCAGGCGATACCGATCACTAATGCCCGGATGTAGATTCCCAGAGCGTCAGGAAGAATATCCCACCCGATAAGCTCGTCAATTGTCCATAACAGTACGGCAACGCTGGATAAAGCTAAAGCACAAATAACTAAATTGGTGATCAGACGAAGCAAAAATCGATGATTGAATAACATGACAGCACTTGGAGGAAGTTAGTGATTGAGTGAAGTGGGTCTATTGGTCATTAGTCATTGGCTGTTTACAAATGACAAAAACTACTGCACTAACCCGAAATCGCTATAAGTTCTTCCTGCTTTTCCTTCAAGTTTTGGAGTGTATTCTTAGCATCTTGACAAAAGCTTTATAAAAACGAGCTAGCAAACGTCAGAATGCTTCACAAGAACATTTCATTAAAAGTTGGAGATCCCGAAAAATTAAGCACCGCTTTTAGTTGTCAGTGAGGCTAGTGATTCGATTTAGGATTTTGATGAGAAACTTCACTTCGGTTGTATTTAGGTGACACGCAAAGTATTGTTCAATTCCCTGACCATACACAACCCACATTCGATCCAACATCTTGTGTCCTTCATCAGTGATGACCGCGAACGCGCCTCGGCGATCGCTCGAACACTGTTCTCGCCGAATCAACCCTGCAACTTCTAAACGATCAACCAAGCGCGTAAGATTACTGCGAGTAAGCAGCACGGCTTGAGCGAGTTCGTGGAGTCGAAGTTTATGCTCAGGCGCTTCTGACAACACAAACAGAACGTCATACCAACTGAGTGACGGTAAATCTGCTTGGGCTAAATCTTGCTCAATCTGCTCGATCAGCAGAACATGAGCGGTTAGAAACTTCCGCCATGCAAGGTTATGGGCTTTGCTCAGGTTAATAGACATAGATTTGGTTAAGAGTGATTTGATTACAATTGCAACGATGTGTAAAAGCTCAGATGAGATAGTTGCAATCGCAATCATTTTTAGGATATACCTGAATCAGTTGCAGTTGCAATTAATTTGTTGAGGTAAACCATGAGCATTGATTTAAGGTCAGCCTTTGAGGACATCAAAGCCCTAGTTTTGCAAGGTCAGGCAATGAAGGCATTTGAAAAATATTACGGTGAGGATGTCGTCATGCAGGAAAATGAAACGCCTGCTACGGTTGGAAAGGCTGCGAATCGTCAAAGAGAACAAGACTTCTTCTCGAAAGTGGTTGAGTTTCGAGGGATAGAGTTGAAAAACGTCGCTTATGGTGAGGACGTGATTATCTCTGAATGGTTTGTGGACTACACTCACGCTGACTGGGGCAAAGTGACCCACGATCAAGTCTCAGTTCAGCAGTGGAAAGATGGCAAAGTGATTCACGAGCGTTTCTACTACGGAACTTGATCAGCATTTATCTGAGACACTCACATGGCAATTCCTAAATTAGAGTTGGTTAGCCACCATCTTTGTCCCTATGTTCAACGCGCTGTCATCACTTTGCTTGAAAAAGACATCCCTCATGAACGCACGTATATCGACCTATCGAATAAACCTGATTGGTTTCGCCAAATCTCACCATTGGGAAAAGTGCCCTTATTGAAAGTCAATGAGGAGATTCTGTTTGAGTCAGCGGTGATTTGTGAGTATTTGGATGAAATTACACCTGGTTCATTGCACCCTGCTGATCCTTTGCAAAAGGCAAAACATCGGAGTTGGATTGAGTTTGGTTCTAACATTCTCAATAGTATTGCTGGATTCTACAACGCTCCAACTAAAGAGAGTTTTGAGCAAAAGTGTGAGGAATTAGCCAGCAAATTTTTCTGGATCGAGCAGTCCTTTAAAGGTGGTTACTTTGCTGGCGAAGCCTTTTCTCTGGTTGATGGGGTTTATGGAACAATCTTCCGCTACTTTGATGTGTTTGATACGATTGGTGAGTTTAGCATTTTTGCTAACACTCCAAAAGTAGAAGATTGGCGGCAACTCCTTCAGTCCCGATCTTCAATCCAATATGCAGTCACAGAGGATTATGCACAGCGTCTACTCATCTTTCTAAAGCAGCGCAACTCATACCTATCTATAGCGCTCCTAGATGATTTGTGAAAGTGCCCGCCCGGAGGGCGGGCACTTTCACAAATCATCTTTTTGACAAATCAAATAGAATTGCTATATGCTGATTTAGTTGTGTGATTGTTAGCAAGCTAACCAGTCATTAGAGCAGATGGGCGAAAGTTTTTGCGTCTAACGTTTAGGTTCTCGTGCCGCCGCTCAATTTGATCGTTCTGGCGATCGCCCCCACCAAACCGCTACCCATCCATTTTCCCGACAATATCCTCATATCGAACGCGGGGAAAAACTTCTAATTGCCCGCCAATCGTGGCGTTATAGACAGTGCCGCCGTTTGTTTCGTAAAAGCTTTTGGCTTGCTTGTAAGCCTGCTCCATCCGCTCAACTTTAGGATCGTGCCAGCGATAGCCAGGGCCAAAGTAATCGGGGTGAAAGTGGTTTACGTCGTTGGAGTGAGAGGTGATGACGTTGCCCTGCTGTTCGTCTGCTTCGGCTTTGGGTCTGTAGCTGTGGTCTACGCCGACCAGATACACTTCACGAATGCCCAGGTAGTAGGCAAGCTGGAGGCTGAGGTAGGTGACGGTGCCGCCCCAATAAACATATTCGTCAAATTCGGCGGAGAATTGGGGGAATTTGGGATATTGGCGCAGGAAGTTGATGTAGAGGGTGTGGCGATCGCCCTTCAAGCAATACTCTAAATCCTGCGGAAAAATCTTTGTCATCTCAGTGAGCGTGTTGATCACACTGGCGCGGTCTTCGGCAACCAGGCGGTCTTCGACGGTGTAGAAGGTGGGGCGAAAGTCGATTTCGTCAAATAGCAAGAAGATGCCGTTAGAGGCGATCGTAATTTCGTTTTTGAGTTTGCTCAGGTCAGTTTCTCGCAGGCTGGGGCCATTGCCGATGATGAAGGCGCGTCGCCCGATGTATCTGTTTTTTAGAGCCAGGAGTTTGCGATCGCTGCTAAATAGCTCAATGCCGCGTTTTGCCAGTTTGTGCTGAGTTGACCGAATCTTTTCCCGCAACTGCCGCTGCCAGTGATTTACTTTGTTCAGCACTTTAATAGAGAAGTTGGGTTGAGAAGGAAGGGGCATGGCGGCAGGTGGGTAGCAATTGGTCGAACCGTAACTATCTAACCGCAAAAGGGGTGCCATTCATAATGCCGTTGCAAATGGTCTGCATCGCGACAGAGCGATTGGGATGCAGCGCTTCAGCTTCAAAGGGTTTGAGCGTGTAGTTGTACAGGTAAGCCTGGTCGGTAAAAGGCGACAGGTCAAGCGATGTTTTGAACAGTGAGTAATACATAAACCGCCGTGCCCGCTGCTGCCAGTCGGCTGGAATGGGCGGCACGCCTGCCTGCAAAAAGTGCTGCATCAGGTCTAGATAAGCCGCTGGGCTAACTGCTTTGTGAGTGATATGCTCGCGGTCGTAACGGGTTTGTCCGGCGGTGATTACAGGTTTGCCAAGCAGGGTTGCTTCTAGCCCAATGGTGGAGTTGTAGACGATGCAAAACTGCGAGAGATCGATGAGTTCGTAGGAGCTAACGTACTCGGTGGGAGCGATGAAGCTGAGGTTTTTGAGGGTGTTGAATCCTTGTGCAGCCAGCCATTCACCAACGGGTTCCTGGCTGGCTTTGTCTTGGCGCAATTCGTCGGGATGGGCGCGAACAATAAACAGCGTGTCTGGATGTTTGGCGGCAAGGGTGAGGGTTGCTTTTAGCCAGTCAAACATATTCTCAAATACACGATTGGCATAGACCTGGCTGGTGTCAAAGACGACGTTGGTGAACACCACGACAATCTGCCGATAGGCTTCTGCTTGTTGCTGCAATTCTGGGCTGATGCTTTGCATATCTTGCCAGAAGCGAACTCCAGCCATTGTGAAGTTGCCTTTTAAGCGCTGAGCCAGATATTCATCGAGTTGGACGTTTTCTTTGTCGCTCAGTTTAAAGTTGACAGGGATTTGGATTGAGTATTCTGTGGCGGCTGTGTGGGAAAAGAAGGTGGAGAGGGGCAGGAAACCGCTCTCGTAGGTGACAACCGGAATGTTGTGCAATTGGGCAACGGCTCTGGCGGTGGCTTCAGGGAAGAAGGTGCCGTTAAACAGGAGGAGCGATCGCACCCTCCTTTCAGCCAAGATCGTTTCAAGTTGCTGGATCAGGGCGATCGCCGACACAACATAAGCTGCCAAAATATCGTGCCCAGCCGTGTTCAGAGCTAAATTCCAGCGGCGCAGTCGCCAACGCACCGACGGGACACACAGTTCACCCAAATTAATCGAGCCATGACGATAAGCGATCAGTTCCTCGGTGGTCATCGCCATGAATTTGGATAACGGGTCGTCATAACCCGTTTCGGGCGGGTAAAACGCAACGCTGTGTTGAGCCGGATACCAGGATGTGTTGTTGGCGGTGCAGGTGTCGCAAGGCATCGGTGCCGACAGGTCATCGGGACGCGCACCCAGGAGACATTTCTCAAAGCCACCGTGACAAACCAGATACGTGACAGACTGCCCCATCAGTCGCAGGCTCCACGTTGCCAATAGCCCCACCACTCCGTTGAAGCTCAGATTATAGATGTGGGATGAAACATCAAGAAACAAAACCGTTGGCTGATGAGCATTGGCATATTTTGCTTCGGTCTGCTGCACTTGCCGCTCGATCGCCCGAATTCGGGTCAGCCTTAGCTCGTCGTGGAGTGTTTTGACCTCCTGATTGCGTTCTTTTAGCTCTAGCCGCACCTCTTTTAGCGATGCCCGAACTTGTTGAAGGGCAGTCTGCTCGTTGTGCAGCTTTGCCGTAATCTGCTGATTGGTTTGCTGCTGAGCATTCAACCTGATGACGGTGCGGCTAACTGATTCGCTGAGAGTGGCAAATTCCTTTGAGGTGGCGATCGCCAAGTTTTGAGGCGGCTGACCTTTCGTTATGGCAGTAAACCCATTGATCAGCCGAATCGGTCGCACGATAAACAGCCGCAGCCACAGCAGCATTCCGACTGGCAGCACTAGCAAAACGGCAGTGGTTAATGTCTCTGTATCCGCAAGCTCAAACTGGGCAGCAACCAGCGAGATTAGGGCGATCGCCCCCCCAGCAGCAAAAATTGCTGAGTTAAGGACAGCGATTTTGGCACCTGACGGACAAACCTGACCGCCAGAGCAGTTGACCCCAGTGGCGATCGGCTGGGCTGAGAGGAATGTGCTTGCGAAGAGTTGGACTGCGGCGAACCAGATTGCGGTGAATTCAACTGAGGTTCATCGTTAGGCATAGGTTTATGGCAGTACAAAGATCAGCTAGAACGATCGGCAAGGATTGGAAATTACAGCAGTTTTTACTTGCGTAAGATACGAATTTCTGTAGGATGGTTAAGAGCTAAGGGCTAGACCGTGTTTAAAAACCTTTTGATCCTCCCCAACCCTCCTTAGAAAGGAGAGAACCGAACCGCTCAAAGTCCCTCTTTTCAAGGCGGATTTAGGGGGATCAAGCCAGGGTTTGTCCTCTTAGCCGGGAGGTATATACACGGTAGCATCCCTCATCCTTCACTCCTCATCCTTCACTCCTCATCCCTCATCAAGGGTTCCAGCCGTTCCAGGGCAATCCAAAATCCTTCCCCTGAATTCTTGTGACCCTGCCAAATTTCAGGAATGAAAGAAGCCTGGGGTGCAACCTCAACCAGGTCAGATGCCAATGCTAGAAAGTCTATGTCCCCTTCGCCAATTTGTAGCCCTTCACCGTCTACGCCGACCGCATCGGCAATATGCAGATGAGCCGTGTAAGGGCCAACCTGGTGAATGAAAGCTTTGAAAGAGGCTTTGCGGTGGTTGCAGGCCAGCTTAGAGTGGGAAATGTCCAGGCAGAGGCGATAGCCATACTGACGGCAAAAGTCTGCCGTATCCTGCGGGTCTACAAACAGGTTGAGGTAAAGCTGTCCACCAAAATACCAGGGAAAGGGGGGCAAAGTTTGAGGTAAAATCTCTACCCCAGCAGTATCTAGCTCCGATAAACTTTTAGCAATTAAGCCGTAAAGCTGACTTCGCTTAGATGGATGAAGCGGCGCATCTTTGGTGAAGCCGCCCAGACTGGCGACAATCAGCGGCCGCTGGGCTTTGCGGAAAAAGGGTTGGAGCGATCGCGCCATGTCAACTACTCGCTGGAGTTCGCGCACCGATCGCTGTCGTTTTTCCTCATGGCGATCGCACAAATTCAGCAGATGATCGCCCGCAAAAAAGTCAGGACTGTGAACCACCAGCCCCAGGTCATATTCCTGGTCAAAGTACGGGTGAATCTCCTGATCCATATCCTTATAGCTCAGGTGAAATTCCAGGAAATCAGGATTGGACTTTGCCAAAATCGACTTGAAATCGTGATAGCGAACGGGCACACCCCAGGGACGGTTGAACTTGTAGTGCCTTGCCTGGACTTGCTCTCGCTCCAGGTCACTAGGGAAGAAAAAGTCACCCGCCTGCATCGATCGCTTTGCCCGCTGCCCAATCAAATCAGCTTTGCGGTTGGGCTGAAGTCCGCGTCCCGGACTTTTCACGGCAATCATGGGGCTGGTGATCGTTTGTCCTGGTTCAAGGTCGCAGGTAATCACCAAACTTTTAGCCAGCGTCGTTCGATTCATCAGTTCGCCCTGGCTGGGCTTACGCTCCGAATCGCTGCCCAAAGCCTGCTCGACCTGACGAATGCCCTGCACCATCTGCTCAAATTCTTCGCGCAGCAGGCTAACCTTGTGGTCGTTGCCCTCCATCGATTTGTCCAGGGTGATGTGCTTTTCGATTAGCTTTGCGCCTTTGGCAACAGCGGCGATCGCCACATAAATGCCCCGCTCATGCCCCGAATAACCCACCGGACAGTTGCCAATTTCCCGCAGCCGCTTCAAATAGTTAAGGTTCACATCTTTGAACGGCGCAGGATAAGTCGAATTGCAGTGCAGCAGCACATAGGCTACGCCCAAATGCTTGAGCAACTCCACCGATTCAATAATTTCTGCCTCGGTAGACATTCCCGTTGAGCAAATCAGCGGCTTACCCGTTTGCGCCAGCGCCTTCAGCAAATCATGATGGGTCAAATCCGCCGAAGCCACCTTGTAAGCTGCCATGCCGTATTCCTCTAGCAGCCGCAGACTTTCCAAATCCCAGGCGGTGCAGAGGGGTAGAATTCCTTGCTGTTGGCAGTAGTCGAAGGCGGCAAACATTTCGTCGGGGCTAAGCTGAAACTGCGACAGCAAATCCAGCACGTATTGAACACCCAGGTCTTCACTAACACTGTTGTTGCCCGCATTGCGATACAGGCTGGGCAAATGCCGCATTTGAAATTTGGCGCAGTCGGCTCCAGCGGCGATCGCCTGATCTACCAGCCGTTTCGCAATATCCAGACTGCCATTGTGGTTAATCCCAATCTCAGCCACCACAAACGTCGGCGAATCAGCGCTGACCGTAAAAGAGCCGATTTGAATGCCATCGGTCAGGTTGCGAATGCGGGCAACGGCAACCAGCCGATGGTGATGGTTGAGTAGGGGAATGAAGGCGATCGCTTCAGAAAAATAAGACTCAATTTTCTCTGGCGGCTCGTCCACAAAAGCGTACTTAAAAGCTTTGTTAGAAATTCTAGAAACGGGCTGATTCAGGTCGATGCTGCTTTGCTTCACTAGCCAGCGACGAAAGTCGCCATCGGTCATCACCCCTTCTAACACGCCCGCTTCAGTAATTGAGAAAATGATGCCGCTTTTGTTGTCGCTGATTTTTTGCAGCGCGTTGATGATGCTGTCGTCTGCAAAAACAATGTATTGAGTCAGATTTTTGTCAATCAGCATCAGGGGGTTTAAGGGGTCATTGGCGATCGCACCGCCAAATCAAAATTTTCCAGGTTAATTGAGTCAAAACCGTTCTGAGAATCAGGATCATATCACAGCGCCCGTCCCCTCTCCTTTATAGCCCTTAGGCGTTGACCAACCTGACGCACATCTCTCATTTAGGGTAGCCCTCGCTTGATTTTGCGTTCTGCTTGCGTGAGTCCCGTTGCCCTAGACCGATCATCTACCAGCTAGAATCTTGAGCATATAAATACGTGCTGGTGTTGCTGAAACGTCTCATTCCAATTCTTGGGAATTCCTACAAAATTCCTCTCCAGACTGCGCTGATATTGCCTTTTACGCTGCAAAATGCAGACCGCCTGGAGCGTCACTTTTGCTACGCTGGCTTGCTCGCTTCTAGACAACCAGGAAGTTTCTGGGAATTTGTGGTTGTTTAAACCCAAAGAGCAAATGTTTAGTGAGTCGGAGGTGCGCCTCGTCGAGCAGGTGGCTAATCAATGCGGGTCGGTCATGCTGAAAATTGCATTCATGCCCATTCCAACCCTATTCCTGGAATCGCATTGACAGTCAGCAACACAGCCGAAATTTCAACCGACGCACTTCCACGCATTTTTGAAAAATTCTACCGAGTCCCCCATGCCGACCACTGGAAACAGGGAGGCACCGGACTAGGACTAGCACTAGTGAAAAAGCTCACAGAACAGCTAGGAGGAACGCTTAAGGTGGAAAGTAAGGAAGGGCAAACGAAGTTTACTGTTCTGCTAACAGAGACAGGGAATAAGGGATGAGGGATGAAGGATGAAGGATGAGGGATGAAGGGAAGAAATGCCTTCCTACCCCCAGCCCCTAACCCCCAG
>JAAUTN010000066.1 GCA_012031415.1 Leptolyngbyaceae cyanobacterium SM1_4_3
TAACCCAGAATGGTTAGCATCAAAGGGGTTGGGGTAAAGGATACGAATAGTAGTAATCATTAAAACTTTAGGAATAGCGGTCAGCGGCGTACCAGGATTGTCAGTCTTTTCGTCGCTGACCGAAAGACCAAAGCCAGATAAAACCATTCGCAAGCAAACTGGTACACAGGAATAAGGTTTTTCCTGCTTATGAAAAGTGAGCTTGGATGGCATCACGGTTCAGGTTGTAAAGGTTTTGTCCTGCTTGCTTCATTTCTTCAAAAGGGGTGTGGGATAAAACTATTTCTGAATTTGTACTCACTGCTACAACGCCAACTTGCCCAATCGAACCAACGTAAGGATAAGCAAGGACAACAGGAACTTCCCAAGCTTCCTTCATTGGAACCAGATGAGGCTGATCAGCAGTAAAGCGGTCAGGAAGATAATTGCTTAGAAACAAGTTTGCAGTTGCTTGAGCTTCTTGTTCAGATACTTGAGGCACAGTGCTTTGAGAAGACGAAGATTTCCCAATTTCTTTAAGCACTACTTCGCGCCAGTGCTGAGCTTCAGAATTACCAGGCTCAATTAACAGAGCGTTGTCATAGCTCCTGAGCGCCTTCTCAAGCTCTCCCAGTTTTCGCAAGGCATTACCTTGATTAGTTCTGTACAATTTTTCGTCAGGTTTAAGCGCAACAGCTTTGTTGAAGTCGCGAAGGGATTCTTGATAACGCTCTAAAGTGTAGAAATCGGAGCCTCGATTGTTCCAAGCGTCGCAATTTTGAGGATCGCTGTCTATGGCCCGGTTATAACTATTAATTGCCTCATCTAATCGATTCAAAGCTGATAGCGCCCATCCACGATTACTCCAAGCCGCAGAGTTATTGGGATTAAGTGCTAGAGCCTCGTCATAACTGGCGATCGCTTGTTCAAAACGTTCCAAACGTAGGTAGGCGTTGCCTTTGTTATACCAGGTAATATCATCTTGAGAGTTAAGATCTATAGATTTCTGAAAGCTTTCAAGAGCTTTATCATATTGTTTAAGGTTGTAGAGAAGCACACCTCGATCATTCCATAATTCGTCATTTGTAGAATTTAGCTCTAACGCTCTATTGAAACTTTTAAGTGCTTCATGAAAACTATCTAACTCAATAAGTGTTAAAGCAAGATAAGCCCAAGAAATATATTCATCTTCCTTGATTTGTATTGACTGAATATAACTACTTAACGCATCCTGATAGCGTTCTAAATCAAACAGTAACTTGCCTCTATTAGCCCATGCCCAAGAATTTTGCGAGTTAATAGTTATAGCATTACCAAAGCTGTCCAATGCTTCCTCAGAACGACCTAAGTAACTTAAAGCAACGCCCTTGTTATGCCAAATCTGATCCTGATTGTCCTCTGGGTTGGATTGTAAAGCTCTATCATAATTCGCAATAGCATCCTCGTAACGCTCTAGTACTAGTAATGCATTGCCTTTTCTGTACCAAGAGATGTAGATGTCTGGCTTGATTTTTATTGCTTGCTCAAAACTAAATACTGCTTGCAGATATTGCTTCAATGCAAACTGTGCCAGTCCGAGCTTGTTCCATCCAATATAGTCGTCAGACTGGGTTGCCAAAGCACGCTCGTAGCATTTAACACTTTCTCCATAAAGACCTTGAGCGTAGAAAGCATCCCCCTCGTCGTACCACTTAGAATAATAGGTGGGGCCGGGGTCTCCAGACAAATCCTGGATCCAGGGAAGCGTGTAGCTTTCATTAAATCTATAGCTGTTACCAGCAGTGCTAGGAGGACGTAGCATTTTAAGAACAAGCTCTATCGCCGCTTGCGGAAAATTGGAGTCAGGTAAACATTACCAACTCAAGCTTACTAGGAGAAGCAGTTGGAATTGCAGGTGCAAGGAGGATTAAGGTTTAATCCTACCTCTATCTTTACGCTATGGCTCAATTCTGGGTTTAGGCAACTTAGAGTAGTTGTTAGATCAATGGGGTTAAAGTTTTGACCGTTCCGAGAAATGTGCTGATTTGCCAGAACAAAACCTGCCGCAAGCAAAATGCTGCAAAGGTACTGGCAGCATTTCAGGCACATCCGATTGCAGATGTATCCATCACTGCATCTGGTTGCTTAGGGCAGTGCGGCAACGGGCCGATGGTATTGGTGTTGCCGGATGAGGTTTGGTATGCCGGGGTGCATCCTGATGAAGTGCGTGCAGTAGTTGAGCATCACTTTCGTCAGGGGCAACCTGTTCAGGCGCTACTTTATCGTAAAAAGCGAAAGAGGTAATGGAGATGATTTGATTTTTGTGTAAATGCAGGCGTGCTACCCCATTTACACGAAAATCTGAACACACTCTGATAGGAAACGGGATGATGAATCTGTAATTATCGGCTGTAGAGATGAGTGAGATGGAGCAGGCGATCGCTCACTTCTTGACTCAAAACGGCAGAGTCGGTGTAGCGCCAGCGCCAATTGCCTGCGGATACGCTGGGGTCATTCATCCGGGCATGGCTATCCAAACTCAACACATCTTGCAGCGGAATGATTGCTAAATCGCCCACTGAAGCAAGTGCCAGTCGAATTAACTCCCAGTTGATCTGTTGAATCTCTTCAGCAGAAGCGTAGCCTAAATAGTCAGCAACAAACTGTTTTTCTCCAGGGCTGGCTCCTGCCCACCAGCCCAACGTTGTGTCGTTGTCGTGGGTGCCTGTATACACGACGCAGTTATTGATGTAATGGTGCGGCAGATAAGGATTTTTGGGATCTTCGCCAAAGGCAAACTGTAGAATTCGCATTCCGGGAAATTGGAAGCGATCGCGCAGTTCCTCAACTTCTGGAGTAATGATTCCTAAATCTTCTGCCATGATAGGTAAACTGCCTAACTGTTCTCGCAAGGATTCAAAGAACTCAGCATCCGGGCCTTTAATCCACTCACCGTTAATTGCAGTTTCCTCTCCAGCGGGGACTTGCCAGTAGGCTTCAAACCCCCGGAAATGGTCAACTCTGACGATATCCACATATTGCAGCGTTGCCCGAAACCGCTTCACCCACCAGTCATAGTTCGTTTGTCTGATTCGATCCCAGTCGTATACGGGGTTGCCCCAAAGCTGTCCTGTAGCGCTGAAGTAGTCGGGTGGGACTCCGGCAATGTAAGCTGGTTCAGAGGTCTGTGGATCTAGCTTGAAGATATCTGGACTGGCCCACACATCAGAACTGTTATGGCAAACATAGATGGAAATATCACCCACAATTTGTATATTTCTTTGATTGGTGTAAGCCCGAAGTTTTGACCACTGCTCAAAGAATTTGAACTGCAAGAATCGCTGAAACTGGATACTTTCTTGCAGTTGTTCTGCGGCGGCTTTGAGCGCCTCTGGTTCTCGACGGGCGATCGCACTCTCCCAGTAGTTCCAACTTTTTTTCCCGTTGGCTTCTAGCAATGACATAAACAGCACATAGTCATCGAGCCAGTAAGCCTGTTCCTGACAAAACTGCTCAAACTGATCGGGTGTACTAAGAGACTTTTGAAACTGTTCGTAAGCCAGCCTAAGAAACTTAAACTTGTGCGGAATCACCCGATCAAAATCAACTAAATGGGGAGCAACATTCTCATCAGATGACAATGGTAACAATTCATCTGAATTTAGCAATCCTTCTTCTGCCAATAGCTCCAGGCTAATCAGCAGTGGATTTCCAGCAAAAGCACTGAAGTTCATCGTGTAGGGTGAATGCTCATACCCCGTTGGTCCGAGTGGCAAAACTTGCCACAGTTTTTGCCCACTCCTCTCCAGGAAATCTACAAATTCATACGCCGATTTGCCTAAATCACCAATCCCAAATTGGCTGGGTAGGCTGGTTGGGTGCAGTAGAATGCCGCTGACACGTTGAAAGCTCATGGTGATTCTTAAAGACACGGATTAGTCCAAACCTATCTCTTATGCAGGACAAGTCTCAATAATACGTTAGATAGATTTCCGGTTTAAGGAAAAAATTACAGTTCCAGGTTGCAGCAGAATTTGCAACAATCATTACAGAAACCTGTCCGGAATCTCTATCTCAAGCGAGGCACGGCCAGTCCAGTTTCAGCAGTACGCTTGTAATGTATTTCTCTAGGTGTATTAGGGGCGATCGCTCTCTCCGGATCGCTCCAAGAGCCACGCTAGAGAATCAACTAAACAATTTAGGTAGGGCACAGTATGGAGTCAAGTCAGAATCGGGGGCAGTTAGTCATCATTGGTGGAGCAGAAGACAAAGAGGGAGACTGCATTATCCTCCGGGAGTTTGTCAGATGTGCCGGAGGAGTCAATGCTCGAATTGCAGTACTAACCGCAGCAACCAGCTTGCCTGGAGAAGTTGGCAACCAGTACATTCGCATATTTGAGCGCTTAGGGGTGGAAGAAGTCTGTGTGATTGATACTGAGTATCGAGAAGATTCAGAACATCCTGACAACATAGAAAAAGCAGAAAAGGCAACGGGGATATTTTTTACCGGGGGAGATCAGGCCCGAATCACTGACCTGATTAAAGACACCAAACTTGATCGCGTGATTCACAGACGCTATGCCGAAGGCATTGTGGTAGGCGGCACCAGTGCAGGAGCCGCGATGATGCCCGACATGATGATTGTCGAAGGAAAATCTGAAACCAATCCCAGTGTTGATGCGGTTGAGATGGGTCCGGGAATGGGATTTTTGCCCGGAGTGGTGGTTGACCAACACTTTGCTCAACGGGGCAGGTTAGGACGACTCATCTCAGCCCTGGTGCAGCAGCCTGCCGTATTAGGATTTGGCATCGACGAAGATACATCTGTAATTGTCACGGGCGATGAGTTTGAAGTCATTGGACAGGGAGCCGTTACGGTTGTGGATGAGTCGGGCGCAACCCACAACAACCTGGAAGGGCTATTGAAAGATGAACCTCTAGCAGTTTGTGGAGTTAAGCTTCATATCCTACCTCATGGATACCGTTTTAACCTGAAGACTCGCCAGCCAATTATTGCGGCGTGAGATGCGGCAAATCAGCAAATTGAATAACTCCCCATTCCCCGCTGGTTAACCAGTTTGGGTCTGTTTGGTTGAGTGACTTTACTTGCTCAGGACGCAGACCCGCTGCTATTTCCGATTTGAGAGTTCGTAAGGCTAATAGAGGAGAGGGAAAGTAGCAAGCGATCGCCTCAAATCGGGTTGTAAAAGACCAGTGACGATCGCCTAACAAGCGACAATAGTTAGCGTCGCCTTTGCAGACTAGCTTAAAGCCTACGTTGAGGGATGCAGGTAAGTTGCCCACTTTACCTGAGCAGCAGCATAGTCATCCTCTAATAAGCGTACTATTACCCTCAAATAGCTCCCGTACCAGAGTTTCCAAATTGGTAACGATATCCGGTGAGAATTCATTTTCAGCGATGGTGCGCTGGGCGATCGCTAATTTTTGAGCAAGTCAAGAATAGCCTACTTTTTCTGTAGCCTAGACAACATCTATCTAGAGACTGAGGGCATTTGCCTAAAACATCCATTAAGTTTTGTAAGGGTCATCAAGACTGCTATGACACTTGAAGAGGTATCTATGATTCGCAACCCAATTTCAAAGCGCTTGGTTTTAGGTCTAGTTGGACTAAGCAGCGCGGTCATTTTGTCTGCCTGCAACCAGCCGACTGACACTGCTGAAGTCGAACCCGCTGAAACTCCGGCAACCACGACCGAAGTTCCTGCACCTGCCGAAGACCCGACCGCTGAAGCTCCAACCGCAGGTGAGGGAGAAACCGTTGCAGACCTGGCAGCCTCTGATGAGTCTTTTAGTACGTTGGCAACCGCTATTGAAGCCGCAGGACTCACTGAAACGCTCTCTGGTGAAGGCCCCTTCACTGTTTTTGCACCTACTAACGAAGCCTTTGAAGCACTGCCCGAAGGCACCCTGGAGCAGCTTCTACTCCCTGAAAATCAGGACATTTTGACTCAGGTGTTGACCTATCATGTGGTGCCCGACGAGCTTCCCGCCAGCGAAATTACCGCTGGAGAAGTGACAACCGTTGAAGGCACACCCATCACGGTCGAAGTTGATGAGGCAGCAGGCGGCGTGATGGTTAACAACGCAATGGTGGTTCAGCCAGACATTCAAGCTAGCAACGGAGTGATCCACGCGGTGGATCAGGTCATCCTACCGCCCGGAGCCGAACTTTAGAGACTTCCAGTAGGATTCCATTCCTCCTTCATCTCTCATCCTTTCGCTAAAAGTCCCCAAATTTAATACCACTTCACCTGTCTAGGCTGGTCTTGAACGAGGATATGCACCGTCATATCCTCGTTTTGTTGTGGCATACAGAGGATTGTTCAACCAATGTGCCACACAAATTTGGGTGTTGCTGAATGCAGGGATGATTTGCCTGTTCCAGTGCCTCCTGTAAGGGCGAACGGCCGTTCGCCCCTACGAGAATTTATCCCTTCAATCAGCAACGCCTATTTCGCTTTCCTCGTTTCTTATTGGATATCAACTCCACCCACAAAAATCACTGGAAGTCTGGAAAAAGTTGCACGTTGCCTCATTTAAGAATTGCATCCAGAATGGGTTCTGCGTTAAAGCGGATTACATCGGTGCAGGGTAGTCCTGTTTCTAGCTGGGTTTGCTCGATCGCCTGCTGTGCTTTTTCTTCATTCAGGTGAAAGGTGTTGAGGGCGATCGCCACCACTTTCACATCTGCAAATGATCCGCCAGCCGCTGCGACGGTTTCATAAACCTGAATCACTTTAGGTAAGGGCGGAATCGGAACATCTGTAAAGTGCTGAATGTGCGTTTGTCCTGCCCGATGGACCAGCACTAGATGAGTCGGCTGACTGCCGCGCAGAAGGGGAAGGGTAGCCGTAGAAGCTGGATTCATTAGCGATCCCTGTCCTTCGACAAACAAAATGTCGTGGTCGTAGCCATAGCGCATCATGAGTTGCTCAACTGCGCCAGAGGCAAAGTCAATTCTGACAGCATCCAGGGGAATGCCATCGTGCCCTAACATCAGCCCCGTTTGACCCGTTGCCAAAAACCGAGACTGCAAGCCTCGCTCCAGGGCAGCTTGGTTTAGCTCCAAGCTGACAGACATTTTGCCCACGCTCATGTCAGTGCCAACGGTTAGCACTCGTAGGCAGGGAAGCGATCGCGCCTTGCCGCTCCCTACCGTCAGTCCTTCTGGCTCTCGACGCACATCCCAAATCCACTGAGCGGGCTGGAGCAGGCTGCTGAGTTGAGGATCGGTTGCCATTGGCGTATGCAAGCCATTCACAACTGATAAGCCCGCAGCAACAGCTTGCTTCACCTCCTGCCACCAGGCTTCGGGCAGCGCCCCGCCAGAGGGAGCAATCCCAATCATTAGCACCGTAGGCTGATAAGCGAGTGCTTCTGCCACCGAAGCGACAATCGGCACCAGACGTGAAATTCCAGTTAGCTCTGAGAGCGATCGCCCCGGGGATTGCTCATCTACGACTGCCACAATTGACAAATCGCCATAGCGCAAAATAGAAATTCCTGTTTTGCCCTTTGCCCCTTGCAGCCCTTCGTGCATCAGTAGAACAATGCGATCGCTAGCCGTCAACACGCTGCACCCCCAGTCCCGGTAGGTCATTGGGCACTAAACGACCCTTTTCTAAAAAAGCTCCCGTAAAGGGATCATCAATCAGGTTGAGGTGGCTATCCAGGTCTAAATGATCGGCAAAAGGTGCCAGGTGAGCCGCTGCGGTGTTGGCCAAAGCGCTGTCAGAGTAGCAGCCAAACATGATTTGCAGACCACAGGCTTGGGCAGTGTGAATCATGCGAAGCGCCTCGGTTAAGCCGCCCGATTTCATTAGCTTGATGTTGATCCCGTGAACGCGGTCTGCCAGTTTAGGAATATCGCGACTGTCAAAACAGCTTTCGTCTACAAAAATGGGTAACGGCGACTGGCGATACAGCTCTAGCAAATCGGACTCCTGCCCCTTGTCAAGCGGTTGCTCAATGTAGGTCACGCCCTGTTCTGCTAGCCAGTGGCTCATGGAGATGGAATCTGCCAAACTCCAGCCGCCGTTTGCATCAATGCTGACTTTTGCGCCTTTGGGCACTTCCTGCTGCACCGCTTTTAACATTTCCTGATCGGCTGTAATTCCGCTGGGGCTACCGAGTTTTACCTTAACGGCTTGAAAGGGAGCAAGCTGTAACCAATGCAGCAGCCGCTGTCGAGCCGCTTCAGGAGAACTGATGCCGATGGTTGCAGAGGTGGGAACGATGCGATCGCGCTCTAACCCCCACAGTTTCCACAGTGGCAGCCCCCAATACTTACCTCGCCAGTCGTGCAGTGCCAGGTCAAGCGCAGTCCGAGCGGCAGAGGGCAAATTAGCCTCTAGCAGAATTTGCTCAATCCGCTGCTGGTCAAAGGGGGTCAGCGATTTTAACTGGGGCGCGATTTGCTGAAGCTGAAGAACCAGTTCTTCCGTCGGTTGGGGACGACCCACCGCAAAAGGTGAGGCTTCTCCCCAGCCTTCAATTCCCTCATGCTCTAAAATCAGCCACACGTTCGTACTTTCTGCTGACGTGCCGCGACTGATCGTGAGTGCGAATCGCTTATGAACCGTAAACGTCTCAACCCGAATTTGCATAGTGCATCCGCAAGCGTTGCTCCAATCTTACGAGACTTCAGGATAGTTGGAAATTTCCAGCAGATTGCCATCGGGATCACGGATGTAGAGAGAGGCGATCGCCCCCACTGCTCCAGTTCTTTGCACGATCCCCTGCTCGATCTCCACGCCACACGATTGCAGATGAACCATCACCTCGGTTAAAGGTGTAGCTGTAATCAAGCAAAGATCGGCTGAGCCAGGGGTTGGACGGATTGCTTTGGGTTCAAACTCTTTGCCAGCCTGGTGCAGGTTGATCTTTTGTTGACCAAAGTGGAGAGCATAGCGGCGATCGCCAAACCTCACCACCTCCATCCCTAAAACCTGCGTGTAGAAATCGCAGGTTGCTTGTATATCAGTCACCGTCAAAACCAGATGGTCTAACCGCTCAATTTTCATAAATTTTGCAGGTCATCCCCATTTTCTATAAAGCTGATCTGAACAAGGGGCTTAAGCCCCTTGTCTCATCCTTGTCTCATCCTTGTCTCACCGCCAAATTAAATTGAGTAAACCTGCCCATCGATCAGCAATCGCGTGATCCCCTTAGCCTGTAAATAAGGACCGACCTTATGCAGCATTCGCCCATCGGGAACCTTGACCACTCGCTGCATTCGACGAGAAAACCGTCGCGCAACCCGGTGGTTGTCAAAAATCGGCAGCGTTTTCTCTTGAGTCTCCTCATTGGGGATTTGCCCCAGATCAGCAAAATCTCTCAGCGGGCGAGTGATTAACTCAGAAGCGCGATCGACGACCAGATAAAAGATTTTGGGAATCGGAGCTTCAGATAGCGGCAAAACGTTGACCCATTCCTTTGACTGGATGTGAACTGCGGCAAAATCCTGCAAATCTCCACCCGTGTCAAACGAGTCATCGTCATCGTCATCGTCGTCTAAATCGTCGTCATCCAGTTCCTCTAGATCTCCTTCCTCCAGGTCATCAAAATCCTCTTCCTCGGTCAACAAATCTTCTGCCAGCGTTTCTGCGACGCGAGGAGTGACTTCCGGGTAGCTTAGGGGTAACTGGGGCGTTGAAATTTGCTCTTCCATTGCCGCAGAAAACTCTAGTAGCGGAATTTGCGTCGCTGAAGACAAATTTTTGTCAGCCACTTCTGCAATTTTTGCTTCAAAGCCGTCTACTTCTGCTGCTTCGGTAGACGGAGCCTCGAAGGTTGTAGCCTCGGAATTGGCGATCGCCGCCCGTTCTCGCTTGCGAGGCTGAGGCGGCGGAATCTCCCGTAGCTGAGGTTTGGGCTTCGTTCCAGCTAACTGAGGCAGGGGTTCTGGCTCTGATTCTGGTTCCGGTTCTGGTTCTAGTGAAGCTAGCTCAAAGGACGGTTCAGAAAAGGATGGTTCAGACCGTTCAGATTCCGCTTCTGGCGGTGTAGAAGGTTCAGACGCAAAAAGCTGGAACCGAGTAGATAGCCCGCCCCGCTTTTGCTGCACCAGCGTTTCATACTCTTGCTCCGACAAACCCTGCTTAAGGATGCGGCTAATCGTTGTGTTACTCACCCCATAGCGACTAGCCAGAGTAGAAGTAGTCTCCTCCGGGTAGCGATACAAAGCAAGAATCGTTTGTTTATCAGAATCAGACAATTTTTGGGGAGCCATGCCGCAAATCTTTCCTCAGCCGAGCGATCGGACTGTCAGCTACTAATTGGACGGTTTCCGTAGAGAAGCAAAAATTATATCGTTTGCCTTTTATCACTACCACTACTATTCTGCCAATTCATCAGGATTATAGGGAATTCCCTCCCTCTTCATCCTTCATCCCTCATCCTTCCTTTACCCCCTCCTCCTTCCGCCTCGACGAGAGCGGGTTGACAGATCGTACTCCAGAGCTGCACCAATGCCAAACAGGACTGCACTGAAGATGAAGAATACTTCTGGCAAAGCCCCTGTCTCGTAATCTTCAATGTAAGTGAGTGCATAGAAAAACCAGATGTCTGCTAGGTAGAGGGAAAAAGCGGCAGCAGCAATGAACCGCCACGACAGAGAGAACCGCCCTCCCCAAAATGCTAATAGCAGGGTCGTTGCCATTACGACCAGAAAAATATCGCCGATGATGTAAGCTAGCGTGACAATATCTGCGAGAGGTTCCAGGTTTGTGGCTAGCTCAGTAACCCACTCCGGCGCAGTATCGGCAGCTGAGGGATCAGGCAAGCTTTCAGAAGCGGCATCGGGTAGGGCTGGCGCATCGGGTGCGGTGGCAGGGTCAGCAGGAACCGTCTGTTCAATACTTGGCGGAGCGGTAACAGGCAGTTCACCCTCTTCAGGGGCAGAGAGTAAAACGTAGGCAAGGGCAATGCCCGCCATAGCAATTCCCAGGACGGTTGCCCATTGCCAAAGTGCCAGGTTGAGTCTTCTGGAGACTACTGCTATGAGCATTCCGCCGCCCAAAAAGACATAGGTCAGGATGAAAAAGAAATCTCCAGGAGACAGATCTGGCGACTGCCCCCAGCCTAGCTCCCACTGGGCTAGCAGCAGGTTTGCGATGAAATAAGACAACATTCCTAAACCGATCGCCAACCAAACGGTTCTACCGCTAACAATTAGGCTGCTGCGCCAGTTGCGAAAACACAGCAGCGCGGCTCCCAGGAAAGCAACATTTTCAAGGATGTAGGTTGCTACTCCATACCAGCTAGGTCGCCCCTGTCCAGGCAACGGTACGCTAAACAAGAGAAAAAACAGGAGCGCGATAATTGCCCAGGCGGTCAGGGTCAGAACAATCGCTTGGACAGGTAGGAATGATTCGCCAGAAGGCTTTTTGTTCAAAGTGCCGCTCCTACAGAATGCAAGGTTGGGACGGTTGAGCAATTGATGGGATCACTATAGATCTTTCTGCGAAAAGTCTTACGATAATCTCACCGAATTACTTTATGACAACTCGTGACAACAACAGTCAGTTGAAGGAGCAAATCATATCCCTACCCTTTGTGAATCTAGGAAGTTGGGCTAGGAGGGGGTAAAAGTCACCCTGACTGGTTGTTCTGGCTAAGATAATGGATTTCGCAATTTTACAGCCTTCCTCGACTATTGGTGCTGTTAATTGTAATGCAGGTAGCTTGATTGCTTTGAAACAAATGAGGTTGATGTATTTTTTGGGAGGCAAGGAGCTTAAGCCCCTTGTTAGTGGGGGCGATCGCTGCCATTAGCACTAACTCAGCGGCGACCTGCATTGGGTGCGTTGCGCTGCCGTCGATTGCGAGAGGGGTAATCACTCTCGTCATAGATTTCGCCGACCAGTTCTTCTAGAATGTCCTCCAGGGTGACAAGTCCAACGGTGCCGCCATATTCATCTACCACGATGGCAATGTGAAACTGCTGTTGCAGCATTTCCTTGAGCAAATCAGCGACTCGCTTTAGCTCTGGCACATAAACGGGTGCATCCATCGCCTGAGTCACGGGTGCGTCGGTTTCATCCGTTTGGCAAACCGAGTTGAGTTCTTGCAGTGCCCGCTTCAGGTGAACGATGCCCACAATTTGGTCTTTTGACTCCTCTTGAACTGGAATGCGAGAATACCCGGTTTTTAGGCAAAAGTCTACCAGTTCGCGCAGGGTTGCTTCGTGGGAGATGGTTTGCATATCAATTCGAGGTTTGACTACATCTCGCGCCACTACGCGGTCGAGCATTAGCGCTTTGTTGAGCAACTGGTGGCGATCGAGGTCAAGCTGTCCCTTGCCTCCGAGGATCTCGATCATCAGTTGCAGATCTTTGATTGATTCTCCTTGCTGGACAACGTTGCCCTGAAAGGTGCGAATGGCAAACTGGGCGATCGCCTCCAAGAACTGAGCAATGCCCAAAAACGACAGCACCCTGGAAAGCCAGTAGATTGGCTGCACCACCACCTTAAAGATTGGCATAACGTTGTTGATTGCCAGTGATTTTGGCGTAATTTCACCAAAAATCAGCACCAGCAGCGTTACTACGCCTGTGGCAATTCCCACTGACGCACTGCCAAACCAGATGGTAAATAGATTGCTGGTCAGAATGGCAGAAGAATTATTGACTAAATTGTTGCCGATTAGCAGGGTCGTAATGAAGCGGGCCCGCTTTTCTAGCACCAGAGTAAACATCCCGCTGGGATCGCCCTGTTCCTGGATCAGCGCTCTCAGCTTCAGGTTATCTAGAGCAGTAATAGCGGTTTCTGAGCCAGAAAAGCAGGCCGAGAGCGCTAGCATCAGGAGCAAAGCTACCAGGTCAAGCTGAATGCTGCCTAAGAGCGGAGTAACCTGTGCCACGAGAGGATTGGGGGCGTGAATCGGGAGGGAGGCGATCGCTAACAGTTGCAGCGAAATGGGTAAGAAAATCACGGGAGGGGGTGGAGCAATTAAAGCTACCAGATTGTGAGTGGACAGCAGACAAAGAGATGAGAAAATTGAGAGAGGCTATCCTGAGATGATAACCCCCTCAACGTTTGAGAATTCTACTCTTGAACTTTCTCTCTGGGCGACCCCCTCTGCAAGTGGGTCTGATGCCAGGTCAATGCCGATTTAAACCAACTTAAAAGGTCAGGCGGCGATCGCTGCCATCATCTTCAAACTGCTGTTCCCCTTTGCCAATCACTTCTACAGTCACCTGACGGGGCTGGGGCTGCCATTCTCCCTGTCGGGCGGCGATTTCAACGACTGTTTGAGAACCATCGGTTTCGGAGTCGCTACTGTGAACTCGATAGGTTGTAGTTGCCCATGCTCCGATGCGGTACTCAAACGAGCGTCCATCATCCTCGTAGAGCGTCCATTCCCCTTCACCGGGATAAACTCGCAGCCGCAATTCATCCATTGGGCGCTCGTCGGTGTACTGCATCACGGGTGCTAGCGGAATGATGGCACCTGCCCGGACAAATAGCGGCATCTTTTCTAGCGGGGCGTGAGTCACAATATGACTTGCACCCTGATGCATTTCGCCGCTCCACCAGTCATACCACACGCCCTCAGGAAGATAAACAAGTCGCTCTTCAACGCCAGGTCTATAAACGGGTGCAGCCATCAGGGATGGCCCTAGCAAGACCTGATCGTAGAGGTTGTAGGTTTTAGGATCATTAGGAAAGTGATAGAGCAGCGGACGCAAAATCGGTGCGCCTGTGGTAGCCGCTTCCCAGAATAGGGTGTAGAGATAGGGCAACAGCCGATAGCGCAGTTCGATGTATTCCCGGCAGATTTTTTCGACGCGATCGCCAAATACCCAGGGTTCATGACGGGCACTGGCAATCATTGAATGTGCCCGCATCATGGGATAAAGCATTCCCACCTGCATCCAGCGGGCAAATAGCTCAGCCGTTGCGTTGCCTGCAAAGCCACCGATGTCTTCTCCCACAAACGCCACACCAGATAAACCCAGGTTGCAGAGTGCGGGCAGTGACATCTCCAGATATTCCCAAAGGGACTGGTTATCCCCCGTCCAGACAGCTGACCAGCGCTGCACCCCGGCATAACCTGAGCGGGTTAGCACAAACGATCGCGCAGTCGGGCGCAGCCGCTCCAGCCCTTCCGCGCAGGCCCGCGCCATCATTTGCCCATAGAGGTTATGGGCCTCTGCATGAGTGGTTTGTTCGTCAACCGGACCTTGAGGAGCATCGAGCGGAAACCATATTTTTTTACCCGGATCTCCAAAGGGGCGATCGTTCATTGCGGGTTCATTCATATCATTCCAGATACCTGCAATGCCTGCATCTACCAGGTCTTGATGCTGATTGCCCCACCACTCTCTTACTTCTTCGCGCAGGAAGTCTGGAAACACTGCCCGACCGGGCCAAACGTAGCCGTGAAACACTTTGCCCTCAGCCGTTCTGACGAAATAATCATGCTCCAAACCTTCGTCAAACGGTAAGTAGTCTGCCTCCGTTTCTTCTTTCACCCCTGGGTCGATGATTGTGACAAACTTAAACCCATTCTGAGATAAATCTTTCACCATTGTTTTGGGATCGGGAAAGCGTTGAGGACTCCAGGTAAATACGCGAAAACCACGCATATAGTCAATATCCAGGTGAATCACGTCACAGGGAATCTGGCGCTGACGAAACTCTTGAGCAAGCTGGCGTACTTCTTCTTCGGAGGCGTAGCTCCAGCGACACTGGTGATAGCCCAATGCCCAGCGCGGCGGCATGGGCATCCGTCCGGTAAGCTGTGTGTAAGTTTGGAGAATTTGAGCAGGTTCAGGACCATAGATAATGTAATAGTCCAGATTTTTATCCTGGCTTTGCATCTTCCAAACGCCTGTTTGCTCAGCGCCAATGTCAAACTGGCTCCAAAAAGTGGTGTTAAAAAAGATGCCGTAACCCAGTTCTGGCCGCAATGCCATGAAGAATGGAATTGCCTGATACATCTCGTCGGTGAGTGAGGTGTAGTCGAGTGCGTCGGTTGTCCAGTTGGTGAGGCGATCGCTCAATTTATCCAACAGTCCTGTCCGTTCACCAAACCCATAGAAATGTTCATCCGCTTCGATTTTCTTCCAGTTGGCGATCGCCCCCTGCCGCCAGCCCATTCCCCCCCGGTGCGTCCTGAGCAAAAGCTCGTCCTGATGGGTCAAAACAGCTAATCTGAACCGGATTGCGACCGATTCTGACGCGAATTTGTTCGGTTTTTAGCTCCAGTGTTTCTGCGGTTTCCTCTAGCTCAAACGGGACTCGCGCCCACTGTTCATCTGCGATCGCTGTCGCCCACGATCGCCTGGGCAAAAACTCACCATTGGGAGCCATTCGCACTCTCACCAAATTGGCTGCAAGGATGCTAACAATGATACGAGCATTGCCGCAGTCTAGCTCCACGCCTTGCTCATACAGTTGAACGCTCTGTACTGACTCAACCGTTGACCAGGACTGTTCTGTAATGGGCATCTTACCCCAAATTTCTGGCATTCTGATTCTCCTAAATTGCGTGTAGGTAAATAAGATCTGCGACCTCTTTGAGAAGTCGCAGATCTGTCTCTGCTTGTCGATATTCCACCTGCTTTCTCCTGCCAAAGCGATATTAAATTAACTCAAAGTCCCTCCGATGGAAATCTGAGGTGCATTTGAGAGGGCTGCAAAAACTTTCACTTCACACCGTCAGATCTCATCCCTGCAACAAAGACTCACCGCCATCAATCCAAACTTCGGTGCCCGTAATGTGACGGGACATATCTGATGCTAAAAATAACACCAGTTGTGCGACCTGCTCGGAGGTGCCAGGTTTACCGTCGGTGAGTGGAATTCTGCCTTCGGGAAACTCGACGGGTTCTTGAATATGTTCTAGATTGCGGCGATCGGTATTCTTGTCAATGTTCGTTGCGATCGCCCCTGGACAAATTACATTAACCCGAATCTTATGTTCAGCTAACTCCAAGGCCACCATTTTAGCGAAAGCAACCTGAGCCGCCTTAGAGCAAGAATAGGCCGTTGCGCCAGTGTTGCTAAAGATTCGATTGCCATTCACTGATGAAGTGATAACCACAGAACCGCCCTGCCGCTTTAGCAAAGGTACTGCATATTTCACGGTTAAGAAAGTACCTTTAAGATTAACGCTCAGTGTCTTATCCCAATCTTCTGGTGTTAACTCTTCCAGAGGTGCCCAAACTCCATTAACCCCAGCGTTGGCAAATACAATATCCAGCCGTCCCCACTGCTGCTCGATCTTTTGAATTGCCTGCTGCATCTGCTCAGGCTGAGAGATATCTGCCACCACTGGCATGGACTCCCCGCCTTTTGCCTGAATTTCTTCAACGGTCTGCTTTAGCTCCTCATCACTACGCCCTAAGGCTGCCACTTTGACCCCTTCAGCAGCCAGCAGCAGAGAGGTTGCTTTAGCAATTCCAGAACCCGCTCCAGTAATCAGCGCTACTTTTTCGGCAAGCTGCATATTATATTCTCCTATCCAAAATAGTCTCTAAGTTTGGTTCCCCTGTAACCTAAGCGCTACTCTTTTGATTGTGAAACTACCTTTGGATAGGTGTGGCGATCGCCTAAATCTTCAGCGCACCTGTTCTTTCAATGCAGCAATGTAGCTCTCAATGTCATGATCCTTGAAACGGCGAGAAAGAAAGTTGAGGCTAAAGCGAGAACCCAGTCTGTACTCTGTGTCCACGTGTCTATAACTCTGCCAGGGTCTCGGCAGAGCGGGCACCATATCCATTCCATGAACAAATCGGTAGCTGTTGGAAATACGTCGATTAAAAGATTCTCTAAAGCCATCATTACCCACTCTGGGAGCGCCAAAGGTGTAGATGGCGATCGCCAGGTTTGAAAAATTGTATTGAATATCTACCGCGCAAAGAGTGGCTAACGCCCCACCCAGGCTATGTCCTGTAACCGTAACTTGAGTGACAGTATTTCGATCTTTCAAATAGCCGTGAATCTTTCCGCGTACAGATAAGTAAGCTTCTGAGAACCCCCGATGCATCTTTGCCCCAGA
Organism: Leptolyngbyaceae cyanobacterium SM1_4_3; assembly: GCA_012031415.1. Taxonomy (GTDB): domain Bacteria; phylum Cyanobacteriota; class Cyanobacteriia; order Elainellales; family Elainellaceae; genus JAAUTN01. The sequence goes on from JAAUTN010000066.1 coordinate 16,988, forward strand.
CTGGCTTGGACTTTTGTAAGGGTAAACTTGTTCTCGTTCTTGAACAATTTCTCCTTCAATGACCTCTTGCTGAAACTCAACCACTTCCTGCTGAAGATCTAAATTTGTTTCCCAATCTAACCGCTTTTCGCTGCCTCGAAAAGTCACATAAACCGATGCACCTGTAGTGTCTGACAACATCGCAAACTGGGTGTCCGTGTCTGTCTGGTCAATAAAGTCTGGCGTGATATCAGGAAATCCACTAAAGCGAAGTTGGGAAAAATTTCTGTAGACTTCCTGAGAAAGAAGCGCACATTTAAGAGCCTCAGCGTAGTCCATTCCTCAGATCTCCTCTTGAGCGAAGTGTTATTGGAGCATCAGTCCCTGGGCATTGGGCGTTGGTTAGCCAGCAAAATTCTAACCGCTTAGCTCGAAAAAATCTGATAAAAAATGTGTCTATTTTTACTGCGGTCTATGGAGTTTTACAACCCGCTCGTCCTACAACTTTCACATCCGGATTAAGAACAAAAACTTGATGGGGTTGAATCCAGCCGCCCATGCGCCAGCAACAGCCGCCGAAGCCGCACCTGTAAAAGCCGTCAGAAATAGCCACCACGCCGCTGCTGCGGCTGCTTTGCGAGTTGACTCAATTTGCTGCTGAGTCTGGCGTTTTGCAGCATCAATGCGCTCCTGTGCAGACTGCTGCATCGCCTCAATCGGCTGCATCGCCTTTTCACGCAGTTGGCTGGCTTGTGTCACGATAGACTGGCTGAGGTTTGGCAAGCTAACCGACGAGGTGAGCAAGCGTTCGAGGGTTTGCTTGAAGTCAACGTCGTCGAGAGCAGGTAAATCTAAAGGCACCTTCAAGGAAGATAAATTATCTCCCAGAACTTTGACCGCAGCATTGCTACCCACAGCATTATCATTTGCGGCACTATCGCTCGCAACATTATCACTTACAGCACCATTGCTTAGAGAATCACGTATTTTTGTAAGCGCGATTGACAGTACCACAGGAACCAGTTCAGACCCTTTGAGTAGCGATGTGTCTGCCTGCTGGATTAGTTTAGGTAGGTGAGTCAGAACTTGCTCAACTGTGCTGTCTAAAGCCGATTGCAGCAATTCTGCCGTAGCGGGCGATCGCCCGCTTCTCCTAACTCATCTTCACTCACTGCTGGCTTAGAAGCATTGGTTTCAAAGTTTGTCTCAGAACTGACTGCTTCCGCGACTGGTAATTCCTCTAGAAACTGGTGCCACGTTTGTTCAAATTGATTAATGATGCGTTGCTTGCGCTTATCGCTGAGGTCTTCTCGCTGATTGAGAACTTGGACAAGCGCGGCGCGCTCAAGGGTAAGACCGCTAGACAACTCATTTACATCGCTATGTAATATCTTTTGCAGCTTACGATCAACCCGTTTAGGAGTCAGACTTTTAGAACTGGTATCTTGCAAATAGGCCGTAACCTGCTGCCAAAATTCTGTGGTAGTCAGATCGTTTTTAGATATGTTTAGTGATTTAGATGCATTTATTGATTTAGCTCTATTCGGCGACACATTAGGCTGGGAGGTCGGCAGAGAGAGTGTCTGTAACTGCTCTTCAATCATTTGATCTAGATTGACTGCACTGAGAGCAGACTGCATCTCTTCTCGGATGCTAGTCAACATTTGCTCCTCGGTGATAGGTTCCGGCTTGTCGCTTGAGAAGGCATTGACGATCGCCGAAACAATCTGCCGGAAGCTGCCCGTCAGCGTACTTAAAACTACTCCAACCAACGAATTTACCGCTGTAGAACTGAGCCATAGCATCAGCAAAAAGTAAGCTGACCAAATTACAATGCCTGCGATCGCCCCTGAGATAGGATCACTTACCTGACCAAACTTTGCGGCTAAAAAACAGGCTGCAAAGAGTACGGTGTTAACCGTCAGTAAAACTCCCAAGCCTGCTAAAGTGCCGATTTTAGAAGAATTAGAGGTGGAGCGATCGCCCTCAGAATCACTCTCAGAATTACCTTCAGATGAGCCGACTTGCAGTACGGATATTCCTAATGCGATTCCTAAAACTGTTAGCAAAAGCTGGAACGCAAGAGCAGTGAGCAAGCCAATTGCTAACACCGTTAGCAATTGCGCCCAAATTGAAGGAGTAGCGGAATGAAGGGAATAAAGAGGAGCGATCGGCGGAGTCTGGAGTAGATACAGCCCCCTCAAGGAGTTCAACTCACCTAAAAATGTAAGCACAGCTAGTTACTACAGCTTTGGTTTATTATCCATTAAGCCTAGCGCTCAGGCGACAAAACGCCATCTAGCTAGAAGCGGATCAGGTAAAGGCAACCATTCGCTTTGACGACTCTATCTCAAAGCAGAAAGTTTAGTACTGCAAGAGCTGCCTTAGTGTAGAGGCTGCTCTCAGAAGGAACTAGTTAAGCTTATAAACTCAAAGAACTAGCAAAGTTTGAGTTTGAAATATGGCTAAGAAGAAGTCGAAGAATAAGAGGAAAAAGCTAGCTAAAGAAAGAAGTAATGGTGGCGAAAGTTTGGGAGGCAACCTGCGACAGGCAGGCGCAGTGGCGGCCGTGGCGATCGTGGGCGAGATTGTAGAAGCTACGGTTGAGCGACTTATTCACAAAGCCTCTCAAGCTAAAAATGCAGTAGATGTCTCCCGCAAAGGCGATCAGCGTCCTGGACATCACAACCAGAGTGCGCTCGAAGACACAACATCAAAACTGCGGGATGGGGTTCAAGATGTGAGTCCCACCATTCGAGATGCGGCTGAGGCTGTTAAAGACTCACTGGGTGAAGTTAAACCAACTTTGACCGATGTAGCGGATTCGCTTAAAGAGGTAGCCCAGGAAACCCTTCAGCGATCGCTTGCAGTTGCCAACCCAGCCGAGATGACGGTTGAAAGCGCCCTGGACACCGCCAAAAATGTTATCGGAGCAGTCCGTTCAACTGATGCTGGAAAATCTGACAAGAAGGGCAAAAAGAAGAATAAGAAAAAGGCATAAAGTCCTTTGTTCATATATGTATCAAAAACAGTAACCTGGCATCATCAAGACGAAGTTAGCTCTAATCTAGGTTTATATAGCAGTCGAAGAGATGATTAGGACAAAGCTGAATTGCCATGCTGTTTCTAGCCCAGATTGCAATTCATCTCTCATCTTTTATCCTTCTGCTATAGCTCCTCATGTACCAAGTACATACAAAAAGCAGCCCTAGAGGGCTGCTTTTTCCTGTAGAAAATTAGAAGAGAATCAGAGCAAAAGCCAATTAAAGCAGATAGCTTGCGACCCAGCCTATGCCTAACCCAGTTAGCGAAACCAGTGTCAAAATCGCCAGAGACTGTACCTGACTGAATCCGCGATTTTGCAAATCTAACCGAGCTAAGACTTCAGCGGCAATGACAGTAATGATATAGCCAAAGATATGAATCCAAACCAGAACAGTTGTTGCTAGAAATGCAAAACTGATAACAGTTGTAAAGTAGCCCGTGTCAGAGCTTAGCCATCTGCCAATCATTGACCTTAACCCCTGGGTTAGGGTCGTTAAAAAAACGGCTTGCAGCAAAGCAAACCCAATTACACTGACCCAGACTGCCCAAGTGACGGTGAGATGGTAAACGTACCAGCTAAACGTGCTGTAGGCGGCTAGCAGCAGACCAAGAGACAACCAGGGAAGGAACTTTTTCGCAGTTAGCTTCTGGTTAATAGTCATTGGTTAATATTTGGTTGACAATTAGTTGTTGGTTTTCAATTATTGGTCGGCAAATCACAACAGTTAACAGGGCACAACATAACAGGGCACAGCAAATAATAAACGAAAGACGAATGACCACCTTTTACCTATAGATTAGTAGAAATTGCTTGAACTGGACAGGTCGGGACACATTGTTCACAAACGATGCAGCGCGATCGCGTAAAGTTAAGTCGAAAGGTTTGAGGATCAAGGCTAAGGGCTTCAGTGGGACATACTCCTGTACACAAACCGCAATGTACGCAAGTTTCCTCGTCAATCAAGATTTCTCGACTTGCCAGTGAAATGCCGATGTCCTGCGATCGCATCCAGTCTATTGCAGCATCAAGCTGGTCAATGTCACCAGATAGCTCTACAACCAGAGTGCCAATCTGATTGGGAGCCACCTGCGCCCGAATAATATTTGCGGCAACGTTGAAATCCTTGGCCAGTCGATAGGTTACAGGCATATGAACAGAGCGCTTTGGGAAGGTCAGCGTCACTCGTTTTTTCACAGTCCAGAGCCTTTTGTTAAGTTCGGTTACACTGAAAACAGCGCAGGTTAGATGCCTAAATTGTAGAAGTTGTAGAAAAAAGCAGTATGAGGTGGTAGATAGTAGGCGGGGAGAAAGCACTTTTCCTTGCTCCCCCCACCTACTGCATCCCACCTACTAAACCCCAAAACGCCTATGACTGGAAATTCACCTGATTCTTCCAACGAAGCCGCGTGGCAGTCCACTTCTGCCTTTGCTATCCGCGTCCGAAATTTGCTGATCGTCCTGGTGGCGGTGGTGCTGAGTTCGGCAATTTTTTTTAGGATTGCGAACTGAAACGCCTACAGGTTCACTAGAGGCTCTGGCAGAACGGTCTACTCCCCTGGAAGCGGCTCTAACTAGCGGCAAACCCACGCTGATGGAGTTCTATGCTAACTGGTGTACAAGCTGTCAGGCAATGGCTCCTGATATTGCTGAAATTGAGCAGCAGTATGGCGATCGCGTCAACTTTGTGATGCTCAATGTCGATAACAGCAAGTGGCTTCCTGAGATGTTGCATTACCGGGTAGACGGCATTCCCCATTTTGTCTTTCTAGACAGTGCCGGAGAGTCGATCGCCAGTGCCATTGGCGAACAGCCGCACACCGTTATGACGGATAATCTAGAGGCTCTGATTGCAGGCTTGCCGCTGCCCTATGCCAAGGCTACCGGACGCACTTCTGAGGTCAACACCACTGCCGTCCCTAAAACCAACGTTGATGACCCGCGCAGTCACGGGAGCCAGGTGGCTGTGCAATGAGGGGGCGGATCGCCAAACTCTAGCTCATGATGCTGCACTAAACAAGTTCTACTCCATCGATTCTAAAACTCACGGGTATTTTTTTCATGGCACTAAACGACCGCAAAAAACGAGTTATGGAGCATCTTGCTCGCAGCACGGGCGATTTCATTAAACCCACGATTCGCCTGACTGACCAGCGCAAACAGCAAATTATGGATCACATTCGTAGAACTAAGGGTTAACGCACACAGGCTCAGATGAAGGTCATGAGTAATGGGCAGGCACAACCCAATTCCCGATTACTCATTTCCAACCAATCAGCAACAGCACAAAACAGTTTGCAATGATAATTTATGTTTTCTAGCAACGATAGTTCACAGTTTTTACCAAAGATCTTCGCTAGTCTGAAGGAGAAGCCAGAACTTTAAGGAAGGTCTATGATTGCTGTTTCTATCGCCCAATTTAAACGCCCCAAATGGCAAGCGATCGCCATTTTCACCCTGGCTTTTTGGTTGAGTAGCAGCCTCATTCTAGATTTGGTGATTATGCCAGGAATGTATGCGGCTGGCATGATGAATCAGTCTGGTTTTGCGTCGGCTGGCTACTCAATTTTTTGGGTCTTTAACCGAATTGAGCTATTGTGCGCGGCTCTGGTGTTAACGGGTGTCCTGGTGCTGCACAACATTCAGACCCAATCCAGTCGCGATCGCCGTCTGACAATTCTTTTATCCGCTGTGCTGCTGGCGATTGCCCTCGCCTACACCTACGCACTGGCACCCACGATGAGTACATTAGGGCTTCAACTCAATCTGTTTGAGCCTGTTGCTGCAATTCCTGCGGCAATGAATCAGATGCATTGGGGCTACTGGATTCTTGAACTCACCAAGCTGGCTGCGGCTGGAACGCTACTTACGTCTCTATATCGCAGTCAGGCATGAAAGTATGGCGCTACGCGCCTTGATTAAGCTGGTTTTGCATGGAAGCCTCACACATCCAGATTTCCATGCAAAAACCTTTTTTAAGGTATGCGCGTAGACTATAATCCCAAATTGACAGTACGCATCGGGGCTTTAAGCCCCTTTATTTTGTCTTGTTTCCAAACTTAAACCTCTTCAGATTCGGGTGAGTGTTCCTCAAACCAGAGTAAACGAATTGCCATAACCGCAAATCCGACCGCCGCGATCGCCTTGACCCAGCGAGTCGGTAAGATTTGCGAAACCCCTTCACCCAGCATCACGCCTAAGAAACTAGCAAGCAAGAGTGCAGCGGCAGCCCCAAAAAAGACAGCCCGCAGGGATTTGGAGTTGCCGCTGAGGGCGATCGCAGCTAGTTGACTTTTATCTCCAAGCTCTGACAGGAAAACAGTGACAAAGCTAAGTCCAAGTAAATTCCAGTCCATAAAGACTCCTATCAGGCACTAACCACATCCCACAGCAACAAGATCGAGACAATCAGCAGAATTGTACCTGTTGCCGTTTCTAGCACCCTGGGTGAAACCCGCGATGCAAGCCATCGACCCAGCAGTACGCCCAGCAAACTTGTCGCAATCAGGGCTGCCCCCGCACCCACAAAAACCACCCAGGGAGCCTGAGATTCTGCGCTGATCAGCATCGTTGTCACCTGGGTTTTGTCTCCCAACTCTGCAACGAAAATTGTAAAAAAAGTTGAAAAGAAAATCTCGATTTCCTGCCGATGGGATAGTAGCTCAGACGGGGTAGAAGGTTGAGAGCATTCCTCGTTCAGACCATTCTCAGCGATTTCTTTAGTGTTAGAAGGGGGGTAAAGGGGGAGCCGCTTGGGTGGCTCTAGTTCAGAAATCAGCAAACTAGGAGCAGGAGAGGAAAGTTTCACGGGCGATCGCTTCAGGAGTTTTCATATTTTCTTCATTTTATTCCTGATTCTGCCTGAAAAATCAACCCCTAACCGCAAAAGCTCACGAAATTCTTACCTTCAAACAAATTAGGTAGAGGCAACTAGACTAAGGATTGCGGATTAAATAACCTGTGGGGTGGGTGTCTCACCCGCCCGGACGGGCAAGTTGCCATCCCACAAAATGTGCAGTCTATTTAATTCCCATTCCTAAGTAGGGCAAACGGCTGCTTGCCCCTACTTCGGTTCTTTAAATGCCTACTTCCTGGTCAAACCGCAGCATCTCTAGACTGCGATCGCCATATACTCCTTCAATCTGCTCACGACAGCAATCAATGGCAAAATCGCTTAGATCTTCTCCCTCAATACCGTACATATCGTGAAAAATTTCTGGCTCAACCCGACAAAAACGGGGGCGATCGGCATAAATCTTGCACTTGCGAGTGGCATGGTCAAAGTTAATACACCAGCCTCCCTCCCCAACCATGCTGAGATATAGCTCTAGTTCAGGGGGTGAAAGATAAAGCTCTAAGCCAGGGCGATCGCTCGGATCAAGATGACAGCAAGCACCACACTGCTGCACACAACGCCAGGTAGCCATAATTTCAACTAATTTTCAACTAAACTCAAAATCATTCACCTCTTGAGCTTAGCGATTTTTGTTGCCTGAAGAACGGTTCCAACCTGAGCCGCCTCAAGCTTTTTGGAATTTTGTAAATTTCCTTAAAATATCAGGCAGTAGAACAGGTAGAATAGCGGTTGTGCTTTCAGATTAAAAAATAAACTTATTAGGTCTACTTGGGAGGATCAATGGAGGCTCTGACTAGCGTTTTCAACGGCATTAACTGGGAAGCGATCGTACAGCTAACTCTGGTAGCAATGATTATGATTTCTGGCCCTATTGTGATTTTTGTCCTGGCATTTCGGGGTGGCGACCTCTAGGGAAACTTTAGGAGCAGTTGGGAACTGAAACTAGGTTTAAAGCTCCTTTGTCCTTTAGGGAATTTTGATTGAGCGATCGCGTTTTAACAATTCGCAACCTTAAAGGCACTACATCTAACCGGGTGTAGTGCTTTTTTAAGCAAGTTTTCCACTTACAGCGCTTCCTGGCTTGAGCGTGTTTGGATCTTTTGTTGTGTGCTGCGCTAAGCATCGCGTTAAATAGACCCATTCGGCTAAGGGTAAAACTGCTTAACCTAATGCAGGAAATCGTATCTATTACGTCAGGATTTTAAGCTTTCTTGCTGATCTCCAGGGTTATTATTTGTACTGACAATAAATTTCTTAGGAGCAACGATTTCTCAGACCTCTGTTGCAGATTTGAAATTAAGTTTAGAAGCAAGTTTAGGCACCTGATCAGGTGGATTTTACTAAAAATTTGATATCCATAAATTTGATCAGTCGTCTTCAGGAATGCATCTGCCATCTGTTTGTACACCCATTGCGATCGCCCTTTTAGAGT
>JAAUTN010000370.1 GCA_012031415.1 Leptolyngbyaceae cyanobacterium SM1_4_3
TCGTTGTTGAGTTCAATTCAACAAGAAACGCTAGTGGTCAGTCCTTCAGCCTCAAATGTGAATGAGTTGGCTGACCTTGATCCCTGGACTCAAAGCCTGATTGGGGTAATTCAGCTTGATGCAGAAGAGCCTACAGAATCCTATGTGGATTACCTGGAGGAGAAATACAGTTGAAGCTCGTCTTGTTTGATAGTGATGTTTTGCTTGATGTTCTAGCTCAGCGACAGCCTTTTGTGGTTGCCTCCGCACAAGCGTTGAATAGAGTGACACAGCCGCAAGTGCGAGGGTATGTTTCAGGTCATGCTGTGACGAACATTTTCTATATCTTGCGTCGTCAAGTCGGTAGTGAAACGGCACGGGAGCTTCTATCAGGTTTGTTACAGCACCTTCAGGTTGCTAGCGTGACAGACGAAATCATCCGAGCTGCTTTGCAAAGCTCTTTGACGGACTTTGAAGATGCTGTGACCAGTGAGGTTGCAAACGCCGCAGAAATAGAAGTTATTGTGACCCGAAATATATCCGATTTTGCTAATTCTTCAGTTCCCGCAGTATTGCCAGAGCAGTTTTTGGCTCTGCCGTTGGAGTAGGTGAGTCCAAAAACGCTGAACGTTATCAACGCCAATCTAGAGGCTCTGCCTCATCTTGCTTGTGCCCATCTATTTAGAGAAGCAAGATTTGAGGGGTGGGGTAGGGTTTGGTTGTTTTATGGGAAGTGGGGGTGAGGGGCGATCGCTACTAACACAGCATATTTAACATGGTCTCCGCTAGTAAAATTTTAAGAGATTGTCAAACCCTCTCCAACTAGCTATCCTTCAGTCAGGAACATTAGTTGGCGGAAACTCAAATGATACCCAACGCTTCCCTAGAGGAACGACTTGCAACAATAGAAGCTGCGATCGCTGAGTTGCAGGAGAAGGTTGCAGATCCTCAGCCGACAAATTGGCTGCAACAAATCGCTGGATCTTTCAAGGATGAACCTGCCTTTGAGGAGGTACTTGCTTATGGACGAGCGATTCGCAAAGGAGATGAGACTTTGCTCGAAGCACAAGACGAGCTATGAGATATTTGTTGGATACGGATCATTTGAGCATCCTTCAGCGCCAAACAGGGCAAAATTACAATAGCCTTTCAACACGTATGGCTCAATATGCCCTATCAGATTTTGCCGTATCGACTGTGACGTTCCATGAGCAGATGCTTGGAAGCCATGCTTATATCAACCGCGCTCGTAATCTGAATGACATAGTGAAAGGATATGAGATGATGACGCGGCTTGTTAGCGATTTCAAAGTGCTGCCTCTCATCTCATTTGATACAAGCGCAGCTACAATACTTGACCAACTACAAGCGCAACGGATTCAACTCGCAAAGATGGATGCGCGAATTGCAGCAATTGCGCTGTGTCGCGGGTTGATTCTGTTAACCCGCAATCGCCAAGATTTTGGTAAAGTGTCAGGGTTATTACTCGAAGATTGGACAGTTTGAAGCCCGTAGATTAGGTTGAGGTCACGAAACCCGACACAATTAACCGTTGGAAGTTGGGGAGCGGTAAGGTGAGCGTTTTGAGTGATGCGTTACGCTGCACTAAGACATCCTAGCAAGAGCGCGATCGCACTGCTTCTTCTATTCCTTCCTCTGTGCATAATGACTTTCAATCACTTTTGCAATTCGATCCAAAAGGGGCATAAATCCTTGAAAATTGATTGAAGATGCCATTTCCTTGACAACCTTTTGGGCAAATACTGCTTTGCTATATGTCGTTTCTGTTACCTTCTCATCAGAACGATCGAAAGATTTGCCATCAATTTTCACCTCTAAAGTCGAGAAATCAAAGAGATCCTCAATTTGAGATTTTTGCTGGTTTCCTTGAAGCGGAGTAGAAATAAGATATAAATTGCGATGAACATGGATGTACGGTGCCTTCCTCATCTCTTCAAGATCTGTTCCCAATATACTGCGAATACAGTTAAAAACCTTTTTCCCACCATCATCATTGTCAATTAGTAGGATGACTGGCTCCCTCATCCCAGGTACAGAGAAACGTTCAAATTCGCGTTTATAGGAGTTAATGAAATTTATGAAGTCTCCAACGCCTCCTTTTATACCAAGTATTTTGGTAGTGTGGCTCCTAGAATACTTAAAACGTTTAATCAAAAAGCTGCCCTTTCCATTGTCATCCAACGATACAAGTGAAGGATAATTAGGGGCAAGTTTCAGTAGTGCATTTTCAATATACACATAGTCCGTCCACCCTTCGCAGATAAGCACAGGCTTAGATGCGGCATAGAATTCTTTATAGAAAAGAAATCTTCGGTATATCGTTTCTTTGCTTTTAATTTGTGATTCCTTAGAAGCAGAAAGTATTTCTATGTTGTATCTATCAATACCATCAATAAAGCCGAGTCTTCCATGAAGCTGGTTGAGACTTCCTGGCTTCATCTCTAATAGGTAGTCGCCATTTTCATCTTTTTCATAAATTGGCAAAAGGAAACTTCCTTTTGTAAATAGACGATGCGCCATTGCTCGTACATTGTGTCTGTACTCACGTCGTATGTTGACTTTCTTGTTAACTACAAGACCAGTAACTTCTTGCCTTGAGGAATGGTATTGCATCCGGGTCTTCTTCGGATTAATTTCAAAGCCTGATTGGTTTACTAAGCGTAGGAGTTCAGGACCTGGAATCCAAACATGGTTGTCATCATCACTTTGTATTGCAATACTCCGTGGAAAACAACGCTTATTAGTGGAGAAAGTGAGGTCATCCGCGTACCTTGTATATGTACACCCTGTCCGAGCTGCTAGTCTCACCAAGTGCGTATCCAAAATATTGCCTATCAAATTGGAGATTACGGGAGAGCAAGGACTGCCTTGAGGAAGACTTTTCTTAAAGCACGCGATCTGCGCGAAAATCGTAGCAACTTTAGAATTTAGGCGAAAGCGTTTATCTTTTATAAAGAAGCCACGAACACGACCAAAATTAATAGATCCGAAGAAATCAGTTAAGTCAATGTTAAACACATATCTTCGATTACGATGCTTTCTCGCGTTAGTACGAATGGACAGTTTGCGCTTGAAGCCATGAGAGACCTGACTGAACGTTTTTGCCTGATTATCGCTAGCAGAGTCACCATTATTTCGTCCAAGCAATCTTGCAGAAGATCCGCTAGTCGTTTTTGGAGCAGCTTTAGCCTACTTTGGGGAGCTGCAATACGGCGCACCCCACCTGACTTCTTAGGAATATCAAATTCCTTGTACTTAAGCGAATCAGGCTGGACATAGAGAATATACGACAGGGCTTTTGTTCGGAATCCAAGAATGCTTGCAACATCAGCAATGGATTCAGCGTCACGTAACTTCTTCAGCGCAGACATTTAGGATTAGTTGTAATGGTTGGACTTGCAGGCACTCCTTTGCGAACGCGAAGAACACCAAACATAGCTAATGCTAAGTGCTATAGAAAACACTGAAAGCTATGCTTTCAGCATTTGTTTCAAGTGTCACGAAACATGACATAAAATCTGCCTACAAGTCCACCTACGAAGATAGCACGCGATTTAGGTCGTGTCAGTGTGATCGCCATCCCATAAACAACATTACTAATAAGCAAACGCATCTTTTGTTGGTCAAACTAACCTATTCCTTCTTCAAGGTTTAATGCCAATTACCGAAGACCAGCGATCTGCTCTGATTGCTCGTGCTGCTAAAATTGAGTGCGATCGCCCGTAGGTTGGGTTGAGGCAACGAAACCCAACATAACTAACCTGTTTGTTAGCTCACCTGATTACCCATACTGATGACATCCCCTACTGAATCATCAGATGCACTATCGTCGTGCTATAACCCCAGGAGCAACGTATTTCTTTACTGTTGTTACCTATCAACGACAGAAATTGGTTCAGCAGCATGAAACAATCCAACCCAACCTACAGAGTTGAGATATCGTCCTGCTGTTGCTTCACTTCCAAATCTAAAGCAAATATCAAAGCTTGTTTGATTTTGAGAACTGCTTCATCCGGTAATTCACCCAGCTTGCGTTCTAGTCTTACAACAGGGACTGAACCCAGCCCTTGAACATTCGCGATAGAGCCTTGTCGTAAAAAGGAAAGTTTGGGCAGTTCAACTTCGTATGCACTGCCTCGATTTTGTGTAGTTACTGGCACATAGATAACCAGAGCGCGTGGAGGAGTAGAATCATAGCGAGACACGACAACAACAGGGCGCGTTTTGGCTGCAAGTCCTAAATCGACTAGCCACACTTCACCGAGTTTCGGCTTCATCAATCAAATCCAATACTTCTTGCTCAACCGCTCTGGAGCGAACAATATCTAAAGCGTCTTGGTCTGCCAATTCAATAATCTCTGCAAGGCACTTCCGCACTTGTTGAGCGATGTCAGGTTGCCATTGGCTTAGTTTAATGTCAAGTTCTTGAACTAAAGCGTCCATGTCAAGTGGCTTTTCCGGATCTGCGGTTGAAACTGTATAGGGCAATACAATTTGTACTCCTTAAGATGCCTGAAAGCCTTGCTGTGCCTAGATGTCAGATTGACTTATCACCATGAACCCGGAAGAGCCTGTCAAGTTCTCGCACAAGATGTCGCATTTGGTTCTATGTTACGGTATCTGCCAGTGCGATCGCCATCTCACAGACTACATTGCCAACAAGCAAACGAACCATTTTGTTGGACATCATACTAACCTGCCCCTTCCTTGAAAATGTTTAATGCCCGATTATCGAAGAGTAACGATCTGCTCCCATTGCTGGTGCTGTTGAAATTGAGTGTTCCATCGAAGCAGTCATTGAGATGGGTTAAAGTATAAGATGTATCCTCAAAAGACCTATGGCATTAACCCTCAACCTCCCACCAGAGTTAGAGCAGTATCTTTTACAGGAAGCCAGTCAGCACGGGCTTTCGTTGGAAGCGATGGCATTGCAGCTTTTAACAAATTCCATTCTGTTAAAGCAAAAGCAAACTGAAGCAGTTAACTTACTTCAGTCTTGGCTTGATGACGAGGATGAGGAAGAACAACAGGAAACGGGTCAATACTTGATTCACGCTTTAGACGATGATCGATTGTCTGAGCGCAAGTTATTTCCACCTGAGATGAAAGGTATAACTTGGTGAGCCGTGCCATTGTGCTAGATACGGGTCCGCTTGGTCTAGTTACCAATCCAAAGTTTTCAGCGGAAAGTGTTGCTTGTGTTCAATGGCTCCAAGTTCACATTACATCCGGGAGCCGTGTTATTGTTCCAGAGATCGCCGACTACGAGATTCGACGTGAGTTGCTACGAGCAAGTAAAACAAAAGGACTTTCTCGTCTAGATGATTTAGCTAAGTCTCTTGAATATTTACCGATTACAACAAACGCAATGCGTCAAGCAGCGAAACTTTGGGCACAAGCTCGTCAGCAGGGACAGCCCACAGCGAGTGACAAAACAATTGACGGTGACATGATTCTAATAGCTCAGTCCATGACTTTAGCAATTCCAGATACTGTGATTGCGACGACGAATGTAGGGCACCTGTCGAGATTTATTATTGCCGAATTATGGCAAAATATTGCTCCACGCTGATCGTTGCCTAAACTCGAAGCCGTCATTGGATGGCGATCGCACAAAACATGAAACGGTTTGCATAGTTAAAGCAGTAGTCGTAGGCAATCAGGTTAAACGCTAAACTAGGAGTACTGCGTTTCAAGGTTTTTCCATGAACCTTTCTCCTGATTTACAAGAGCGATCGCATAAATAACGAGAGTCCCAGGATAGTGGGGTGGTGGCGATGGCAGATGACGTGACAAGAATAGTAAAAACAGAGCATAAGGTTTAGCTACACTAGACTCAAATCAATCACTTCTGAAGCCGATTTCCCTGGTAGTTATCCTATGCAAATTACTCTAAATCTCGACGAAGGACTCGTCAACGAAGCCCTTGAACTTACCAATCTTACTACTCAGGAAGAACTGATCAAACTTGCTCTGCAAGAGTTTGTGCGATCGCGCCGCAAGAGAAATCTTCTCGACCTATCGGGACAAATTCAATTCAGTTCAGACTTTGATCACAAAGCTCTGCGCGAAACTCGCCATGTTGCTGATTGATACGTCTGTTTGGATTAGTGTCTTGCTCGATCGCAGCGGTCAAATTCGCCAGCAGCTTGAGACTCTGATTGCTGATCGCGACGTTTTACTGACCCGCTTCACTCAGCTTGAATTGCTGCAAGGGAGCTTGAACGAGCAAGAGTGGACTCTCCTTGCTAATTATCTCGAAGCTCAAAGCTATGTCGAACTCACGCCTTATTCTTGGCAAGCAGCTGCCCGTATTTACTACGAGCTACGGCGACAAGGACTTACCGTTCGCAGCCCAATTGACTGCTGTATTGCTCAAGCAGCTTTAGAAAACAATTTACTTTTGATTCACAGTGATCGTGATTTTGAAACTATTGCTCAAGTGCGATCGCTCCAACATCTTCGCTTTCAAACTTGAGTGCGATCGCCAGCTTCCTGATACAGAGGCGTTAGGTTTTGCAGATTGCAAGCCAGGACGAATTTATGCACCAGGCTCACACATTTCCCAAACAAATGACCTTACACGAATTACGAAAACAAGCACTGCAACTATCAACTGGCGATCGCTGGCAGTTGGTAGAGGTTCTTTTAGAGTCTTTAAAACAGGGAAGTACAGCCTCAGGAATCAAACTGGGGAAA
>JAAUTN010000371.1 GCA_012031415.1 Leptolyngbyaceae cyanobacterium SM1_4_3
AAAGAGAATTGAGTTTGATTCAAGGGCGTTGGTTTGGAGATGGTACCGTAGTTTTTCTGAGTTACTCAGCGTAAGACGACGGTACATTGAGTTAGAGAAAACCTTGAGACGCTAGGGAAGCTGAAATTTGTGAATTTTCAATCGGTCATCGCTAAGCTGAGTGAGTTTTGGGGCGATCGCGGCTGTTTGATTGTCCAGCCCTACGATACGGAGAAGGGGGCAGGTACAATGAGTCCCCATACCTTCTTACGGGCAATTGGGCCTGAACCCTGGTCAGTTGCCTACGTTGAACCTTGCCGTCGTCCGACAGATGGACGGTATGGAGAAAACCCAAATCGTTATCAGCATTATTATCAGTATCAGGTGTTAGTTAAACCTTCGCCTAATAATATTCAAGATCTCTATTTGGATTCTTTACGAGCTTTAGGAATCCGGGCGGAGGAACATGATATTCGGTTTGTGGAGGATAACTGGGAGTCTCCCACGCTGGGAGCTTGGGGAGTCGGTTGGGAAGTTTGGCTAGACGGGATGGAAGTGACTCAATTCACCTATTTCCAACAATGTGGAGGGATTGACTGTCGTCCTGTTTCGATTGAGATTACGTATGGATTAGAGAGGCTGACGATGTATCTCCAGGAAGTTAATGCTTTTACTGAGATCCAGTGGAATGAGGAAGTGACATATGGGGATGTGCACCTTCAGGGAGAGATTGAGCATTCAACATACAACTTTGAAGCATCTAATCCTGAGCTGCTGTTTACTTTGTTTGGACTGTATGAACAGGAGGCTGGGCAGCTGATTGAGAAAGGATTAGTCTTGCCAACGCTGGATTATGTGTTGAAGTGTTCACACAGCTTTAATTTGTTGGATGCTAGAGGTGTGATTTCGGTGACTGAGCGGACGCGCTACATTGGCAGAATTCGAGGTTTGGCGCGGCAGGTTGCTCATCTTTATCTGAAGCAACGGGAGGAGATGGGTTTCCCGTTGATGAGGGCTGAACAGGCAGAAGCGGCTTGACTGGCACTTTTGGTCGCGAGAGTTAGTTTTAGGGTTGGAGCGTTGCGATACCGTAGTATTGAGTTTCGCAAAGCTTCACCTAACCTACCTTCACCTAACCTACAGAGATGGGGGTTGGGAGGACGGAAACTTGTTTTAGCGCGACAGCATCTTGTTTCAGCGTGATGTAATCCCTTTTTGCCGCGACAGACCTTTGTTTTGGCGTGACAGAATCTTGTTTTGGCACGATCGCATTCCTTTTCACTGCGACAGACCTTTGTTTCAGCACAACAGAATCTTGTTTTGGCACGATCGCACCCCTTTTCGCTGCGATCGCTCAGATAATTGTGAAGTTTTTTGATAGCGATCGCCGTTAAACTACGTTAATTCTGAGCAAACTCAGATAAAACGGTTGAAATTCGATCGGTTATTGCTGAGGCTGTCCTTGCTCTGGGTTGATTACTTTAGACCTGTACTTTACCGATAAAGGTTATCTATATATGGCGCGTCAAAAGCGTAGCTCTAAAGTTTTGGAAAAATCAGAACGCCGTCTGGCAGCACTCAAGTCCATTAGCTCCACCCTGGATTTAGGCAATGGGCGAACGGTTGAGATTTATGAGCAAGCGATCGAATCGGGTCGTAGAAGGCTGGAGTTTTATAACACCACACTCTCAACAGCTGATGCGGCTGGGACTGCGGTAGCAGAGTTTGAGAAATCCTTGAGTGAGCTATCTGAAGATATGCTGCTCGCTGTTGCCGCTAAATTTGGCAAAGACAGCCCTGAATATGAGATGGCAGGAGGTGTGCGCCGCAGTGAACGCAAGCGTCCAACCCGGAAAGCAAAGCAATAGGCGAATGCGGTGTTGTAGATAGCCTACACGCTACACCTGAGTAAAGTGATGAGCATTCTCACGCGCTACCACAAACAAAACGATTGATATCCGAATTCTGCCAGCATTAAATGTAGGATGAGCAAAGCAAAGCGTATCTGTTAAAGCTCAATTCTTAAATGGCTGGGCAGAGGGCAATGCCTTCTGCCCATACTAGGACTCATTCTAGCTATGCCAATGATTTGCTGAGACTTAACAACCAATCTTCTGTAAGTTGTGCAGATTGTAAATATATTACGGAGAAATACAACCGTGTCCGCTCGACTCCAAACCAGGTCACGAATTTTATTGTAGTTGCCGTCTACGACCCAGCGATCGCCTTCGAGAGCCTTTCGCCCGATCACGAAAGACTTGATCTGAAGCGGCTGTCCAATCCGGCTCCCAGTGGAGTGCATCTAACTCAACATGAGGAATTTGAAGCTGCTGAGCGATTCTTCGTGCCAGAGTTGTTTTGCCTGATCCAGGGGTCCCAACAACCGAAATTTGCTGAGCGTAACGAAAACTGTCTTGCATAAGCCCCTGCTTGGCATAGGGGCTTGCATGATTTTACATTTTGTTTGTGCAAGTTACAGGTAAACTAACCGTTAGCACAACCGAAAACGCAGACTGTGAGTTATGTCCCTTACAGCGATCGCCAAAATAAAGATCTGCAACTTCTGATGGAAGTCGCAGATCTAAGCAACAGTATGGGATTAGGCGCGAGATTCAGAAACGCCTTCTTCTCCAGACTGAGAAGGAGAGGTACTATCATGCAGCTTTGCCCCAGAGGACTCTACCGCATCCGGATCAGGGTTGCTGTAATAAGTCCATTTCCAGCTGCGGATCTCTGGCATATCATCGCCATGTTTTTCGATGTAATGTTTATGTTCGATCAGCTTGTCATGCAGCATTTGCTTGACGTGTGCGGCGGTGTAGCGCAGTTTAGGAACGCGATCAATCACATCATCGACCAGGCTGAACCGATCCAACTCATTTAGCACTACCATGTCAAACGGCGTAGTGGTTGTCCCTTCTTCTTTGTAGCCTCTCACGTGTAAGTTATGATGATTGGCACGGCGATAGGTGAGAC
Source organism: Leptolyngbyaceae cyanobacterium SM1_4_3 (assembly GCA_012031415.1). Classification (GTDB taxonomy): domain Bacteria; phylum Cyanobacteriota; class Cyanobacteriia; order Elainellales; family Elainellaceae; genus JAAUTN01. The sequence goes on from JAAUTN010000371.1 coordinate 2,956, forward strand.
GGTGAATTAACCAGGGGTAGCCATGATAGGCAAAGATGACTGGTTTATCGGTAGTAAAGATCGAGTCAAAGTCTTTGTCGCTCAAGCCGTGTGGGTGTTCAATTTCGGGCTGAAGTTTCATCAAATTCACCACATTCACCACCCGAACTTTTAATTCAGGGAAGTGTTTGCGGAGAATGTCAACCGCAGCCAGCGTTTCCAATGTGGGCACATCTCCTGCACAGGCCATCACCACATCTGGCTCAACTCCCTGATCGTTACTGGCCCAACTCCAGATGCCAAGTCCTTTGGTGCAGTGTTTAATCGCAGCATCCATGTTGAGATATTGAAGGGCGGGCTGTTTGCCTGCCACGATCACATTTACATATTGGCGGCTCCGCAAACAGTGATCGGTGACAGACAGCAGCGTATTGGCATCAGGGGGAAGATAGACTCGAATGACTTCTGCTTTTTTGTTGAGTACGTGGTCAATAAAGCCAGGGTCTTGGTGAGAAAAACCGTTGTGATCCTGTCGCCAAACGTGAGAAGTAAGCAGGTAATTGAGAGAGGCGATCGCCCGTCTCCAGGGAATGTGATTGGTTGTTTTTAGCCACTTAGCGTGCTGGTTAAACATCGAGTCGATGATGTGAATGAACGCCTCATAGCAGGAAAACAACCCGTGACGACCCGTAAGCAGATAGCCCTCTAGCCAGCCCTGGCAGGTGTGTTCACTTAAGATCTCCATCACCCGACCGTCTGCTGAGAGGTTATCATCTTCGGGTAGGATGTCAGCTACCCAGGTGCGATCGGTGGCTTCAAACACAGCACTGAGACGATTAGAGGCAGTTTCATCTGGCCCAAATAGGCGGAAGTTTTGTTGCTTTTGGTTGCGCCGCATGATGTCTCGCAAGAAGGTTCCCATGACGCGAGTTGCTTCGGCCACAACGGTTCCCGGTTGTGGAACTTCTACGGCATAGCCTCTAAAGTCGGGCATGATCAGATCACGCAGCAGGGTGCCGCCATTGGCGTGAGGGTTGTCGCCCATGCGATATTGCCCCTGAGGAGCCAGTTCTGCCAATTCGGGAATCAGAGTGCCCTTCTCGTCAAACAGTTCTTCTGGCTTATAGCTCTTCATCCACTCTTCAAGCAGCCTCACGTGGTCGGGCTTGCTGGACATTTCCGAGAAAGGAACCTGGTGCGATCGCCAATAATCTTCGGTTTTCTTGCCGTCTACCTGTTTTGGCCCCGTCCAGCCCTTAGGAGACTTGAAGATAATCATCGGCCAGCGGGGACGCTGACTAAAGCCGTTGGTGCGGGCATCAGACTGAATTTCTTTAATTTCGGCGATCGCCACATCCAAAGTTGCTGCCATCAACTGATGCATCGTTTCTGGGTCAGACCCTTCAACAAAGTAGGGCTTGTAGCCATAGCCCATAAACAAATTCTCCAATTCTTCATGGCTCAGTCGTGCCAGCAGCGTTGGATTTGCAATTTTATAGCCATTCAGGTGCAAAATCGGCAGCACTACACCATCATGAACCGGGTTGAGAAACTTGTTAGAGTGCCAACTGGTGGCAAGCGCTCCGGTTTCTGCTTCACCGTCTCCGACCACGCAGGCCACAATCAGGTCGGGGTTATCAAAAGCCGCACCGTAAGCATGGGAAACCGCGTAACCTAACTCGCCTCCTTCGTGAATCGATCCGGGCGTTTCAGGCGCAACGTGGCTGGGAATGCCGCCAGGAAACGAGAACTGCTTAAACAGGTTTTTCATTCCCTCAGCGTCTTGAGAAATGTTGGGATAGTAATCGGTGTAGGTGCCTTCCAGATAAGTGTTGGCAACTAAGCCAGGTCCACCATGACCAGGGCCCGCGATGTAGATGACATTCAAATCCCAGGCATTAATCACTCGATTGAGATGAACGTAGATGAAATTAAGCCCTGGAGTCGTTCCCCAGTGACCAAGCAGCCTGGGTTTGACGTGTTCCAACTTTAGCGGCTCTCGCAACAAAGGATTATCGAGGAGATAAATTTGTCCAACGGACAGATAATTGGCTGCCCGCCAGTAGGCGTTGATCTTCCGCAGTTCTTCAGTTGCTAGAGGCTTGGTCTGTGGAGGAGTTGCTACAACCATGACTATTAAGAAATAAGGGTAAATTGTTTCGACAAGCAAACGCTTCTTGAGGAATTCAAAGCTCTTGCTTGAAAATCTAAATCCTCCCTAAGGAAGGCATCTAGAGTGACCCATATTTCTTTAGTTTTGAAAAAAGTTTTGTTGCTTCTATAGGGAATTCTAAATGGCTATGAAAGAAGCGACAGTGGCAGGAGGTGTTGCACTAGAGCCTTGTGATTGATCTCAGGGCAGGTCATTGGGCAACAGACCAGCTTGGTGTGAGATCTGAGCCTGATTGACTGACAAATCTTCTGATATAGATACTGTCTTGACCGACGAACAATGAAATTGGATGGTTGCTCTCCGGAGGTACTCTGAAAGACCCAACTGAAATGAGAGGGACGTAAACCAAAACAATCCATTCCGTTGTAATAAACGGTCTGCCTTCTAAAACACCAGCCTTTAAGTGATACCAGTTCCATTTGAGCTTGCACAGAATCAACTCTTGCGAGACAGGGAGCTTAAGCCCCTTGTTCCGTGCAGCCTTACAAAGAATCGGTATAACAAAACAGGTTTGTCTAAATATCTGATCTTGCTGTTTCAACACAGGTGAAACAGGTGAAATGAGATGGCTCCTGATCAGCTTGAGAACCAGTAGCAGCTAAATCAAAATTGAACTTATCAGGTTACATGAATCTGCGGATTTCGTCAGCCATCTGAGTGCTGGCGCTGTCGGCGGTGATGATTTCTATCTGGTCGGCGCTTGTGGCTCCTAATCCTAGATCAGCAGCGCGACGAATTTGTTCCAGATCCCAGATGGAGCCGTTGGAGATGGAGTGGGTGGTGCCAAGCGATCGCAAAATTGCAATGCCTACGGCATCTACTGCAATTCGATCGGTTCCCGCTAAAATTACGCCGGGTCGGGCGACTGTGCCTGCTTCAGGACCGCCTCCAACAAAGGCTTCTACGCCATCTACCAGCACCAGTGCCGGACGATAAGTTTTGTTGACTTCAGCAATCATCAGCCGCTGGTTAGGCGAGGAGTGCAGTTCTCTCATGTAGTTGTAGGAATCGCCAGGAAGGTATTTGGCGACCATGCCGATGGTGTTTTTTAGCGATAGGGTGAAGTGCCCCCCAAAGCGGTGGGTTTTGAGACAGCAGGTACTCACGATCGCGTCGGCATTGAGGACGGGACGGGCGATCGCAAACCCCCGCTGCCAGTTTGTTCCTTCTGCTGGAAAGGTTTGCCAGTCGTCTCGCGCCAGTTCGTCAAACACGACCGCACTTAACCCATAGCGGTCTGCCAGGTCGAATGCACCTTTGGTCTGCATCGCCTGTCGGGTATCTGCCATGCCGCTGCGATCGCCCACCGTAATCTGGCTGGCTCCACCCTTTTGAATCTCTTGAATCAACGCCTCTAGCAGATTGGCATCGGTCGCCGCAGGAGCGGGATCGCCTGTGTTGTAGTTGGGTTTGAGAAATACCGTTTTGCCAGAAAAACTCTGTGGCTGAAACAGTTCAATTGCCCGCCGAGTGCCTGTAACCCGATCGTCTGTCTTAACCAGCACAACGCGATGAGGGCTGGCAGAGGAACTGACAGATGGAGTGCGATCGCAGGCGCAGGTGCCTGAACGATTTCCA
>JAAUTN010000372.1 GCA_012031415.1 Leptolyngbyaceae cyanobacterium SM1_4_3
GGCACCTGACTGCTGGCAGCGTTTGGAGGGCAACCTTGAGGGGCTGCAACTGCACTGTTGAACGGTCTTCGTAAATACACCGGGACAGTTGTTAACCTGAGCAATGAGTTCAGCCGCTAAACCTGGAGTGCCCGTCATGATTCCAGCTAGCGCTGCACTCAGGGGAACGAGCAACTTGAAATGAGTAGGGTGGCGATCGCACTGCATGAAACTTCCTCCAAAATGATTAATATTTCGTTAGCCTTGCGGACTCAACAATGGTTTCGTCAGCATCACGTATCACACATATCAATAGAGGCAACTTTTGATGTGTCTATAGTAAGAAATTGAAACGATAGTTAGAACTATCCCAGGAAATAATCTCAAGAAACCAAAGAACTTACAAATGCAAACAAAATTTTGGATGCTTCCTGAATTGGATAGCCTGGAGCTATTTCGGGCGACAGCAATTCGCTACAGCTATGCTCGTCACTCCCACGCGAGCTATTCGATAGGGCTGATTGAGGCTGGAGTCGGCGGAAACTACTATCGCGGCTCTACGTATCTTGCGCCTCCTGGAAGCATCATTTTGATGAATCCAGAGGAAGCCCATACTGGCTACTCTGCTGAAGAACAGCCGCTCTCCTATCGAATGCTGTATGCCAACATTACCGTCGTGCAGCAAATTGCCAGAGATCTTCAGATTCAGGATTTTCCTCACTTCAAGGATGCCGTTGTTCAAGACAGAACTTTAGCTAAACATCTCCTTTCGCTTCACCAGGAACTGGAGCGATCGCCAGATCAGTTAGAATACCAATCTCGATTTGTAAACGTTCTATCGAAAATTCTGACGCACTATGCTGACGTTAAAGTTCCATCCTTTCGACCTCAAAAAGAGCATCGGGCTGTCCAATTAGTTAAAACATATCTACAGGACAGATTCAGTTCCAACATTTCGTTAGAGCAACTGACAAATTTAACAGGCTTAAACCGCTCCTACCTAATCCGTGTCTTCTGCCAATCTGTAGGAATGCCGCCCTACACCTATCTCAATCAGGTTCGTATAGAAAAAGCAAAACAGCTTTTAGCACAGGGAATGTCTGTTGCAGAGGTGGCGATCGCCGTTGGAATGTCTGATCAAAGCCATCTCACCCGTCACTTCAAGCGCATCGTAGGAATTACTCCCGGACAATATCGCCAGATGTCAACATCATTCAAGACAGACTAACCTTAATTTCTGAATACTTACGGTCAGGTGTTTTCGAGGCGACAAACCATGACCCCAACAGAATCTAATGCATCTCAACAGTACCTTGCTCAAATCAACATCGCTTTAATGAAAGCGCCCCTGGACAATCCGATTATGGCTGAGTTTGCAGAAGCCCTGGATCAGGTGAATGCGATCGCAGATCAATCCCCAGGCTTTATCTGGCGGCTGAAAACCGAATCGGGCAATGCAACTCAGGTTCGAGCCTACCCCGACTCTAAAATATTGGTCAATCTATCCGTTTGGCAAAGTGTGAACCAGCTAAAAACCTACGTCTATCAAAGCCTGCACAGTGAGTTTTTTGTGCGTCGCCGCCAGTGGTTTGAGAAATATCAGGGAGAGCATTTCGCTATGTGGTGGGTTCCTGCGGGTCATCTGCCAACCGTTGAGGAAGGTAAAGCAAGGCTAGACCATCTTTCCTTGCACGGAGATTCACCCAAAGCGTTCACCTTTGCAAAACCTTTCTCTGCTGAATTTGCCTCTCCAGAATTGGCAGTTGACAGAACTAGTAACCTTCGTTATCTTAATTAAGGTTCACTTAAAGCAAGCCCCCATCGTCTAGAGGCCTAGGACACCTCCCTTTCACGGAGGCGACGGGGATTCGAATTCCCCTGGGGGTATCTTCTAAGCGAACCTAAAACTCAGCCCTGCAAGCCCCAAAGCGCTTGCAGGGCTGAGTTTTAGTGATTACAAATTTTTATGAATGTACGTAATAAGACGAGAATGCACCTAAATGTACGTGTTTAAGTAGGCTAAATTTTAGGCACCGGATTTGTATGGACATCGATGCTCGAATTGCTCAGGCAAATGGACGGCTGAAATCAGCACGGGTGGGGGTTTCGATTGAGCTAAAGGGAAATCGGCTTTACCTGCGTGGAACCTTCCCGCCGCGTCCTGGCTCTAGTCAGAAGCAAGCCTATCAACAGCGACTTTCGTTAGGTGTCCATGCCAATCCAGCGGGGGTGAAGGTTTCCGAAGCTGAAGCGCGGAAGGTGGGAGCGCTGCTGGACTGTAAGCAGTTTGACTGGCAACCGTATATCAAAATTGCGGCTGCTACTCCTCAAACGGTTGCTGAGTGGATGGAGCAATTTGAGAGCAACTATTTTCAACACAGAGAGCGAAATGATGAGACTTTAACGACGTGGAACGGCGACTATGCAAAGGTTCTGCGGAAGTTGCCTAAAGACGAATTGTTATCGTCGGGCTTGATAGATGCTTACATCCGCAACACAAACCCTGACACTAAGAGCAGAAAGCGGGCTTGTATGGTGCTGGGGGCATTAGCTAAGTTTGCCAAGCTTGACTATGACCCATCCCCACTCACAGGTAGATACTCGCCCAAACGAGTGTCGCCGCGTGACCTGCCAGACGATCGCACCATTGCTGAAATCGGGTTCAACCTTAAAAATTCAGCATGGCGATGGGTCTACGGCATGATGGCAACTTATGGGTTGAGAAATCACGAAGTGTTCCGGTTAGACTTGGACTTGCTGCAACAGGGTTGCAAGGTCGTGTCGGTTTTGGAGCGAACCAAGACTGGCAGTCGCCGCGTGTGGGCTTGCTACCCGGAATGGTTTGAGCAGTTCAACTTGTCCAACGTGCAGTTGCCTGATGTGAATTTGAGCCGCTCCAATGAGAAGGTAGGGCATAGCGTTACCAGCTATTTCAACAGCATAAAAATCCCGTTCTCACCCTACAATTTGCGTCATTGTTGGGCGGTGAGGACGATTGAGTTTGGGCTACCGAGCGAGTTAGCCGCGCAGCAGATGGGGCACAGCTACCAGGTGCATAGCGAGATCTACCATCATTGGGTCAAGGATGAGGTTCACCAGCGGGCTTATGAGACGTTGATGCTGAGAAGCGATCGCCCCAAAGCTCCAGCGATTTAATCTCTCTTCTCCATCGGCACTTCTAGCGCGGCGGCACACCGATCGCAGTGCCACTGGTAGGTCGGCTTAGCCGCCTGGGGCCCGCTGACGATTCGGTAATGCTTACCCAGCTTAAATAGTCCCTGCTTTCGCAGGTCGCGCAGCCGTCGAGCGGTAAGTCCCAGATCAGCGGCCGCGGCTGTTGTCAGCTTCCAGGGTGAAGGCTTAGGCATCACTCAGCCCTCCCAGATTCAGCGTTAATTGCCCTTGGCGCTCTAATTTCAGCCGTCGTTTCCGCGCCATTTGCTTCAGGTCATAGCGGCAGTGACACGGGGCACAGAGCGCCTTCAGATTTGCCCGATCGCAATTTTGGGGCTGATGGTCAAGATGAGCGACAGTCAGCGTCCATCTCTGCGGATGCTCAACGATGTCTCCCATCGGTAAGCAATTTAGCCGTTGACAAAGTTGAGACAGGTCTTCACCAGGGCGACGGCAGCGCTTACCGCATTCTTCACAGCACCAATTTGCTTCTGTTTTCACCCTGAAGGCGATCGCTCCCAATCATCGGGGTAGAGGTCACGTTGCATTGGCATCGCTTTGCCCTCCTTTCTTCAGCAGTCGCAGTTGCCCAACCTCATAGAACTGAGTGATCGCCCAGTTGGGATGCTTCACCTCTACTTGCCCATCCGGTTTGCAGTTTTTGACGTACACCCGCATCCCTGAAAATCGTCCTGCCAAAATTTCAACTTTGTCACCAGGTTGAAAGTTGCTATCAGTTTTCTTCGATGGTCTGCATAGAGCTAACTCTTGCGTTCCGGAAGTCTTAGGAAAGTGGTTGTCCTGGTTGTCCCGGTTGTCCCGTAACGGATTATTAAGCCTCTTTTTAAGGTTCTGAGGATTGGTTTCAGCATTTTTAGGAGGTTGTCCCGTAGGTTGTCCCGTAGGTTGTCCCATAGGTTGTCCCACTACTGCTGCTTGAGTTTCAAACTCTTCGGGACAACCAGGACAACCTTTTTGGTCAAAAGAAAGGGAATTTTGAATTCTGAGAGAATTCTGTGGGACAACCTCTGGGACAACCTCTGGCAAAATAGGTTGTCCCATTCCGTCAGCAGCAGAATTTTCAGCAAGATTTTCGTCAGCAGAATTTTCATCTGCACTGGGAGGCGACCAAAATCGCAACCGTTTTCCTCGGACATATTCTCTAGAGGTTGTCCACAAATTTGCTTTGAGGATATTGGATACCCTCATTTGGGAAGCTCGATCTTGACGGTCGATTTCTAGCCCGATGGCATGGGTCAAAATTTCGGATGCGCTAACTCTTTCTCTCTCCGTGATGTAGTTCAACACGTGTTCTTCCCAAGGGTCAGACATTTCGTAGTCTTGCCCTGCTTCTATTGCCTGCTGCTTCAGTTCAGCAGGGAGTGTCCAGCTTTCGCCTTTGAGGAAAGCATGAGTCGCCGCCGCCCAAATGCGATCGCGCTCGTTCGCCAACTCTTCCAGGGGAATCCAACTCGTTTTGATGGGCACGACCCAAAAGCGACGGTTTCCGGTTGGATCTGCCAGAAATTCATCAAAGTTGGTCGTGCCGACAATGACACTAGGACGGGCAAACTCTTTCACCGTGCGACCGTAAGGGGGACGAATCTGGTCGGTCTGGGTGGTGATGAAGGCTTTCACAGCGCTGATGTCTTTGCGACGAAATACCGCTTCAAGCTCTGCCCATTCAACAAACCAGGACTGATGCAGCTTTAGCCGCTCATCTTTGTCGCTGACGCTGCCCACCGAATCGTCAAACCAATCCCCTGCCAACACTCGCCAGAATGAGGATTTGCCTACGCCCTGGCGACCGCTGAGGATGCAAACCGTGTCTACCTTGCATCCTGGCTCTAGCGCCCTGGCGACGGCGCTGATTAATGTCTTGCGAATAAAAGCGGCGTGCAGTTCTGAATCGCAGCCCAGATAAGTCTTAGCGACGGAAGAGAGCAGCGCGTCCAGGTCATCATCTGCACTGTAGACCGCCGCGCATTGATGCAGGTATTCAGCGACGGGGCTATAAAGCTGCTGTTTGGCAATGTAGTGGACGATTTGGCTGCAATCTTCAATCGGGATGTCGATGTTGTGCTTCAGCGCGAGGTAAATTCGCAGGTCATCCAGGTCTATCGGCTGGTTGTCGAGTTCGACTTCTCCTTTGAGGCTGTTCCACCGGACGCGACCTTTGAGCTTTTCCTGCACCATCTTGAAGCGCTGGGCCAGACGACAGGTTTCAATCTCCATCAGATCGCTGGGTTGGTCTTCCTGCTCATCGCGCCATTCTTCAAGCGTTTTGGCTTCCTCAATGCGGGCGGCGATGTCTCCCCCGGCTGCAAGGTAATCGTCGATGCCCTTTTTGTTGTTTGACCACTCCAGGACGTAGACCATCGCTCCTTTAGCGGCAATCATCCGTCCCAGATTGTGCAGCGCTTGTTGGACTGGCTTCTTGTTGAGGATGTCACGGTCAAAGGCAAGGTAGATTCGCCGTCCATAGCGACAGAAAAGCTCTAGCTCTGGTCTGAGCCGTCCCAGCTTGCCGCCAGTGGTGACACCGGGGATGCTGATGCAGGGAATTCCTTTTGAGAGGACGGCACCCGCTTTTTTGGCTCCTTCAGTGAGGACGATTGGCGCAGTGAAGTCAAACATCAGCCGTTGCCAATAGTCCTTCGCTTCCATCTCTAGGAACAAGGGGCTAGCGGCTGTTTTGGACGGATTGAAGTATTTACGAGGCTTTTTGGTGTCTGGGTCAATGGGGGGGTTGTCAGGCTTGAACTGAGCGCTTTTGAAGCTTCTCTCTCCCGTTTTGGGGTCAACGCCGGCGACGGCCCAGCCAGGTACTAATTCATTGGAGTGTTTCCAGCGGCGATCGCTGTTGCGGTTGAGCAGTTGGTCAAGTTCGCTAGAGTCTTCAATCCTCCATACATTTCTTAAGATAATGTTGGGGTCAACGGCAGAAGCTTGCCATTCGCTGAAATGGCTAGGGGTAACGGTTTCAACGGTTAAGCTTGTCATAACATTCAGTGATGATGGACTTGTGAAGGGTGCTACAGCACTTTCCTGGCTTTGGGTTTGAGCGTTTCGAGAGTTTGAATGTGGCTGCTAATCAGGGTGCGGTCGTGGATGCCTGTCGCCTGGTCCGGCAGTTGCAGGCTGAAGTGATGCAGCAGTTTGTAGGCTGAAATTAGGGAGCGGTTGAGGGCTTGAATTCGGTTCTCTGCTCTGGCTAGGCGGTGGTAGAGGTCTGAGTCGTTCATTGAAGGATGAGGGATGAGGGATGAGGATGAGGGCGATCGCGATCGCGAAGCGATACCCGCAAGGGGTCGCGATCCGCTTGAATCACAAACAGAAAATTTACGGCTGCTAGTGGAAGCGATCGCCGAGATGACATTTCAAAACAGCTATCAACTGCGGCAGACGATGCAGGCGGTGGAGCGGCTGGCCCGGCTCATGGAGGAAATGCGTCGGGATGGGGCGGGTAAAGGTCGGGGTTGAGGTCTTCGCCCTGGGTGCGCTGCGAC
>JAAUTN010000373.1 GCA_012031415.1 Leptolyngbyaceae cyanobacterium SM1_4_3
ACGGCGGAATGATTGAGGAGCAGGGCGGAATGACTCAGCAGCACGGCGGAATGATTGAGGAGCAGGGCGGAATGACTCAGCAGCACGGCGGAATGACTGAGGAGCAGGGCGGAATGACTGAGGAGCTATGGTTTAACTGGCGTTGCTGAATGTAGAGATGATTTGCCTGTTCCGGTACCTCCTGTAAGGGCGAACGGCCGTTTGCCCCTACAAGAATTCATCCCTTCAATCAGTTACGCGCCTACTAATGCGATCGCAACTGCTGCTGAAATTCTTCTGCTTGCTTGGCGTTGGGAATTTCGGCGGCGATCGCCTGCACCAACTGCTCTGGCTTTAGATGAGGCGTTTGGGCGAGAATGTCTTCCACAATGTAGTCTGCCATTGGGCCGATGCAGCGGGCTAGCTCAGTGCGGCAACGTTCGACAAACTTAGGGTCGAGGACGGGTAAGGGTTTAGGTAGAGGGATGGGTAATCGCTGCTGCTGGGTGACGTTGCTCACGGGGCGGCTGAAGTGAATCGATGGATGGGGAATCGGGCTACTTGCTGCACCCGGCGACCCCAGCGCTGTCATCACCTCAGCCGCAGACTGGTAGCGGTCTTTGGGCTTTTCAGACAGCATTTTATTGAGAATGTGAGTGAGGCGATCGCCCACCTGCACATAAGACTGCCAGCACCATTCCAAAGACTCGCGATCGGTTAGGGTGTTAGGCTCCTGACCTGTGAGCAAGACGATCGCTGTCACGCCCAGCGCATACAGGTCACTACAGGGATAGCACTGCCCCATGCGGATTTGCTCTGGGGGCGCGTAGCCCAACTTGCCCACAAAGGAAGCCTGACTTACCGTTGAGTCACCTTCCGCGTAAGCCGCCCAAATTTGATTAACAGCTTGTTTGACTAAGCCAAAGTCGATCAGCATCGGGTGCGTCTGACCGTCGGGCAGCATGACGTTATCGGGTGAAATGTCGCGGTGAACAATGTTTAATCGGTGCAGATACTCCAAAACAGGCAGCAGGTCAGCTAACCACTGCGTTATCTCGGCTGCGGAAAAGGCGGCTCCCTGGCGCAGCTTTTCCCGCAGGAGGGTGGCGTAGGTTTTGCCGTCAATGTATTCCTGCACCAGAAACAGCCGCCCCTTCTCGGCAAACCAGGCGAGAAAGCGGGGAATTTGCGGATGCTGAATTTCGTAGAGGACTCTGGCTTCTTGCTCAAACAATTGGCGTGATTTTTGCACCGTGTAGTCGGCGCGGCTGGCTGGCACAAATTCCTTCAGCACGCACAAATCACCAAACCGCTGCATATCTGAGGCTAAATAGGTGCGCCCAAAGCCACCCCGCCCCAAAACTCGGTGAATCTGATAGCGACCGTCGATGATGGTATCAAGCAGCGTTTCCTCGGTGGCAAACCCGATCGGGTTGAAGGGAGCCGACTCTGAGGAATTGACGGAATGAGGGTCTAAGTCACGGGCTGGCAAAATCTGGTAGGCAGGAACGGGCTGCTGAATATTCTTCAGTTTCAGTGGGCCAGCATAGACCGCTTCCATCTCCAGTCGATCTTTTACTACGTCGTAAACGGTTTGAGAGATGCAGATGCCGCCAGGTTTTGCTTCGGTTTGCAGGCGGGCGGCGATGTTAACCCCGTTGCCCATCACGTCGGTTTCACTAAAAAATACGTCGCCCAGGTGAATCCCAACGCGGTGAATCAGCACATCTTCGGGCGATCGCCCGTCTGCCTGGTCAGCAATCGTAGTCTGAATTTTGATCGCACAGGCGACCGCCTGAACTGCGCTGACGAAATACATCAGCAAGCCGTCTCCGGTAGACTTCAGCACTTGCCCTTCAGTACTTTGGCAGATTTGCCGCATCATCTGAAGGTCACGCTGAATCAGCGTTAGCGTGTGTTCTTCATCGCTGGACATCCGAGCGCTAAAACCAACGCTATCGGTAATCACAATAGCGGCTAGAGCGCGGTTTCCTCGTTTCAACAGTGGAGCTTGGCTGTCCATACGGGCAACTGTGGCTGGTGGGTTGGACTGTTGACGCTGCTGGTAATGGATTGATCGCCCGATTCAGTAAATCTAAGCAACAGAGTCTTGCACCCGTCTGCCTCTAGTGTAATCTTGTCTGAAAAACACCAAAAAATCAAAGTCAGTACAAACGTCAGCACATCTCAATCTGCTCTAGCCCCGATCGCCACGCCCCTTTAGACTTGTTCTAGTGAATTAATATCGCGAGGGAAATCAGGTCAGATGCGAATTCTGTTTGTTGCAGCGGAAGCAGCGCCACTTGCCAAAGTCGGCGGCATGGGAGACGTAGTTGGGGCCTTGCCCAAAGTCCTAAAAGCAATGGGGCACGATGTCCGCATCTTCATGCCCTACTATGGCTTCATGCCTGACAAGATTGAGATTCCTCCAGATCCGGTCTGGTCAGGCTCAGCTATGTTTGAGAGCTTCGATGTCTATGAGGCTACCTTACCTGGCTCAGATATACCGCTTTACCTGTTTGGGCACCTTGCTTTTGCAGGACGCAACATCTACGGTGGCGAAAACGAAGACTGGCGGTTTACCCTGTTTGCCAACGGTGCAGCCGAGTTTGCCTGGAACTATTGGAAACCTCAGTTAATTCACTGCCACGACTGGCATACGGGCATGATTCCGGTGTGGATGCACCAGTCGCCCGACATCAGTACGGTCTACACCATTCACAATCTGGCCTATCAAGGGCCGTGGCGCTGGAAGCTAGAGCGCATGACCTGGTGCCCCTGGTATATGCAAGGACACAACACAATGGCGGCGGCCGTGCAGTTTGCCGATGTCGTGCATACCGTTTCGCCGACCTATGCCCAGCAGATTCAAACGCCTGCCTATGGTGAAACGCTGGAAGGTTTGCTTTCCTTTATCAGCGGCAAGCTGGTTGGCGTTCTCAACGGCATTGATACGAAAGTGTATGACCCCGCTGTAGATAAGCATCTCGCCAAAACTTTCACAGCAGAGACTATAGATAACCGCAAAGCAAACAAAATTGCGCTTCAAGAAGAAGTTGGCTTAGAGGTTAATTCTGGAGCCTTCCTGATTGGCATGGTGTCGCGTCTGGTCGAGCAAAAAGGGCTGGATCTGGTGATTCAAATGCTCGATCGGTTTATGGCTTATACCAATGCTCAGTTGGTTGTTTTGGGAACGGGCGATCGCTACTACGAAACCCAACTCTGGCAAATTGCCTCCCGCTTTCCCGGTCGGATGTCTGCCTACCTGCTCTACAACGATGCCCTGGCCAGACGGATTTACGCAGGCACCGATGCTTTCCTCATGCCATCCCGATTTGAACCCTGCGGCATTAGCCAAATGCTGGCTTTGCGCTACGGCTCTGTTCCGATCGTGCGGCGCACGGGCGGCTTAGTCGATACCGTTGAGCATCACGTTCCAGCAACGGGAACCGGAACCGGGTATTGTTTCGATCGCTACGAGCCTTTGGACCTGTACACCTGCCTGGTGAGAGCCTGGGAAGGCTTCCAGTTCAAGCCACAGTGGAAAGAGTTACAAAAACGCGGCATGAGCCAGGATTTTAGCTGGGAGAAATACGCCAAAGAATACGTCAAGATTTACCACCGAGCAGCAAGTTTACCCGAAGAAGAACCCATCGAAAAACAGCCAAAACTGGTGGGTTAAGTCGCTCTATCCCCGCCAACTCATCTGACTTTGGCTCAAAGCTGAGGCAACGGCTTGCCGCTGGTCACGACGAGTAATCCAGCGATGGTATGTGCGATTGTGAATTGCAACGGAGTGCCCCATCATTTGGGCGGCGACGGTATCGGGCAAGCCAAAGTGAATCGTTCTCACCGCCCAGGCATGACGCAGATCGTAGGGCGAAAAGGGCAATCCGTAGCGGCGAAATTGGGTAGTCACCTGCTGCCCAATTTGCTGTGGGGTGGTTTGATTTAAGTCTGTGTTAACCTGCGGCAGGCGCACCTCTCGCAAGTTGAACCGCTCCACCCATTCCGGGTAGAACGGCCAAACTTCGTGCTGTCCTGTTTTGGTTGTCGGTGAGACTTCCACCGTCGCTTCGAGATTGCCCTGTTCTAGCGCAGTGTAGTCACAGAAGAAAACTTCGTGATTTCTCAGCCCGTAGGTAGCCATGATGCCATAGACAAATCGCCAGTTGGGGTTGGGAATCTGGGCGATCGCCTCTACAATTTCCTCGTCTGAAGGCAACCGCCGCATCTGAGTCCGGCTGGGGCTATAGGTTCCCCATAAAGTTTTAAGCGAGGTGGGCAACTCCAAATTGAGAAATTCGGCTAGAGCATTCAGCGCAGTACAGCAAACCTGACGGCTGCGAGAATTGTTCGGCATGGACTGCACCGTTGCGTAGATAGCTTCGGTCAGGGTGAAGTTACGAGTTTGGGCGATCGCTCCCAACTTATTCAGATAGGGCGCGTAGGCCTTCTTCCAGGTGGTTTTCACCGACGCTAAATCAGCGCTGCAAGAATTTGCCAGAAAATGCTGCTCAAAAGCATCTAGCTTCTCAGCTAAATCCATCTGATGGAGCCGCCCACCGCCCGTCAGAGGTAAATAATCGCGCCAGTCAAACGTATTTTGAATTAACTGGGCAGCAACCACTTTGGCGGTTTGTTCCGCTTGCTTTAGCCCTGCCGCTGTTGCCGGAATATCCAACCCGATGCGCTGCTGGTGCGATCGCAGGCGATCGCTTCCCGGACGCGGCGGCAACGTCCCCCGCAAGCTCAGTTTTTGTCCTCGACGCTCAACCTGTAGCCCCAGCCGAGCCGCCTTCAGGCGTTGATTAAGCTGAGCAATTCGAGCATCGATCGCAGTTAGGTCAGTCATAGCAGCGAATTCAGTCAAGATGGAAGTTTGAACTTGCGTATCAACAAGTGTCCAGTCTTTCTTAAGAACTTAAGATAGCAAGTAGTACATCTTGGGCTACAGATCAAACTTCTTAAATGTCCTCGAAAACCGTCAAGCTAAAACCGTTAAATTAAATCTGTTGATTAGATTCTGTGATTAGAGCGAGTCAGTAGGTTTCATTGTTAAAATCAGTAACAAATATTAAAACGTTGGGGAAGCTGTAACTGTTATGGGGCGTGTTGGGGTTTTACTGCTTAACTTAGGTGGTCCAGACCAGTTGGAGGATGTTCGTCCTTTTCTATTCAATCTATTTTCTGACCCGGAGATCATTCGACTGCCGTTCCCCTGGTTACAGAAACCTCTAGCATGGCTAATTTCCACTAGCCGAGCCAAGAAGTCTCAGGAAAACTACAAGCAGATTGGTGGCGGCTCTCCCCTACGTCGAATCACTGAAGAGCAAGCGCAGGCGCTTCAGGCTTCGTTGCAGGCGAAAGGACAGGATGCTCAGGTTTACATTGGGATGCGCTACTGGTATCCCTTTACCGAAGAGGCGATCGCCCGAATAAAGCGCGATCGCATTGAGAAGCTCGTCATTCTACCGCTCTATCCACAATTTTCTATTAGCACCAGCGGCTCTAGCTTCCGGCTGCTAGAAGCTCTCTGGAAAGAAGATCCTGCCCTGGATCGGGTAGAGCATACCGTGATTACCTCCTGGTATGACCGACCCGGATATCTCAGGGCAATGGCGCAACTGATCGCTGGAGAACTGGATAAATTTCCCAATCCTGACGAGGTGCATATTTTCTTTAGCGCTCACGGCGTTCCGGTCAGCTATGTGGAAGAGGCGGGCGATCCTTACCAGCGGGAAATTGAGGAATGCACGGCTTTGATTATGCAAACCCTCAATCGCTCTAACGCTCACACGCTGGCCTACCAAAGCCGGGTTGGTCCAGTGGAGTGGCTGAAGCCCTACACCGAAGATGCGATCGCTGAACTCGCCGCCGAAGGCATACAAAACCTGCTCGTCGTGCCGATTAGCTTTGTCTCAGAACACATTGAGACCCTGCAAGAAATTGACATGGAATATCGGGAAGTGGCAGAAGAAGCAGGGATTCACGAATTTCATCGAGTTCCCGCCCTCAACACCCATCCGGTTTTCATTGAAGACCTGGCTGACATGGTAGCGGATGCGCTGAACTCACCCAGTGTCAATCTCACTGAGGTCATGCGTCCTGAAAAGGGCACCAAACTCTACCCTCAAGAGCGCTGGGAATGGGGCATGACGACCGCCGCTGAAGTCTGGAATGGTCGCTAGCCATGCTGGGATTCCTTGCCCTGCTCATTGAGCTAATCAGCGGTCATGGCCCATTACACTTCGTCGGTCTGCTCTAGCAGACCTGGGCTTAAACTTGCAAACCTTTGTGGGGTAAACGTTTCGCTTATAATGTGAGTGAGACATTTACCCTATACTGGTTTGTCATAGCGCTGCTGCGGACGCAATGAATTTCCTGGCAGCTTCAAGGTCTGAAGACTTGTAGAAGACGCAACGAGAAGGGGTTTAGTCCCCCAACTCCTCTTCTAATCTAGATTTCATCCTTCATCCCTCATCCCTCACCCTTTCACTTTATGGCTAGAGATGCCTTAACAGGCTGGTTACGTCAAGCCTATAGAATTGCTCAGTTTTCGGTTCAATCCAATATTCCTCCAGCAGAAGTTCAGGGACTTCTAGAAGAGCGGGTATCACGGCGGCAGGTGCTACACGGGGGAATAGCGATCGCCACTACCCTCGCAATCAACC
>JAAUTN010000374.1 GCA_012031415.1 Leptolyngbyaceae cyanobacterium SM1_4_3
ATTTTGCAGCCCTTCTCCCTACGAAACCTTTGGCTTAACGGTTGTAGAAGCAATGGCATCCGGTGTTCTGTGGTTACAGTTAAGAGTGGCGCAGTGGCAGAGTATTTAATCGATCAAACGAATGCCTACCTAGTTCCGCCTAACGATGCCGCAGGATTAGCCGATCGGTTGGAATTTGCCCTTCAGCGTAACCATGCGGCGCTGATTCAGCAAGCCCTACAGGATGCCAAGCACTATTCTGTAGAACAAGGCTGCCAAAATTTGCATGACTATTATCAGCAACTCTTAGGGATAAACCAGAGAGATGAGGTAGCGATTCCGTCGTTGCCGTTTCCATCAAGCGTGAGCCAATAAGTTAGCGCCTTTTCCTCAGCGCTTTTGAGGTTACGTTGGAAGAACACCATCACATCGGAGTGACTGCTATGCCTCGCCTGCTCGATCGCAACACTGCTAAACCTCCCGCCCTGAAAGCTGAAGCCGATTCGCCTGACTCAGCGGCGCTCAATCCAGTTCAATCAGTTCTGACCCTGGCAGAGATCCAAAAACTTTTGCCGCATCGTTATCCTTTTTTGCTGGTTGATCGCGTGATCGATTATGTACCGGGAGAGCGAGCGATTGGGATTAAAAATGTCACTTTCAATGAACCCCAATTTCAAGGTCATTTTCCAGGTCAGCCAATTATGCCGGGTGTTTTGATCGTGGAGGCAATGGCGCAGGTCGGTGGTGTTGTTTTAACGCAGATGCTTGACTCTAGCGAGAACTTGTTCCTATTTGCTGGAATCGATAAAGTGCGGTTTCGTCGTCAAGTCACACCTGGCGATCAGTTGATCATGACCGTCGAATTGATCTGCGTCAAACAGCGTCGATTTGCTAAAATGCAGGCACGAGCCGAGGTTGATGACAAGTTGGTCGCAGAGGGTGAACTTTCCTTTTTTCTTGGAGTTCAGTAAACCGATCATGCAATCTGGAACGTTGGGTTTGATGAGGCTAAGTATCGTAACGATCACTAGTCTGATGATTAGCTTTGATACAGAAGGGATGAAAGCAGTTGGGCAAACAGTCTCCTGTTATGGTGAAAGCTGCAATGAATTAGATCCCATTCAGTATCGCTGTGATCAGGATGCGATTGTGGTTGAAACAACTAGTAAATCTGTCCTGCGCTGGCAAGACTGGGGAGAACACCGCGAGATCATAGTTCAAAAACTTTACTCACAGTCCTGTCATGCTAGCTGGACAAATGCTTATATCCAGGTGGTACTTCTTGTTCATTCGAGAACAAGCGATCGTAAACGGAACCCAACCTGTGCGAGGCATGACTAAAGTTGATGGCAGTGAATACTTCTGGGCGCAAAGCAAGATGGCAAACGGGAATGCGGTTAGTCAAGCTTGTGTTTCGATTCCCCTCCTTTCAATTGGTGTTGGACATGATCTATACGATCACCATTGCACCAACTTTAATGAATAACACCGAAATCGTAGAGGCGAAGCATTGAACGAATCTGCTGATTTTAGCCAGCTTAATTTTAGCCAGCTTGATCTCAGCAAACTGCCCCTCGTGCAAATGCTTCGCCCAAACGCTAATTAGTACTACAGTTGTAGAGCTTGGGAACCCTAGAAATGTGGTTATCATTTCGGGGTTAGTAGTCGATGCTGAGTCATCCAGGTGCATTGCTATAAATGAGAACTGAGGTGCAGACGTGGCTGAACCAATTTGATGCGCTGATTGAGCGAGTCGGGCATCAGTTCGGACGAGTCGAAGCTAGACAACGACTGAGCGAGTATGTTCAAGGTTTACTCAGTCCAATTGAGCGCAAGAATGGTTGGCAACTTGCAGAACAATCTGGCGATAAAACTCCCTATGGCATCCAACATCTACTCAATCGTTCCAAGTGGAGTGCCGATAAGCTACGCGATGACGTTCGCACTTATCTGGTCGAAAAAATAGGAAATCCAGAAGCAGTGCTAGTGATAGACGAAACCGGATTTCTCAAGAAGGGTCAGCATTCGGTTGGGGTACAGCGGCAGTACTCTGGGACAGCAGGACGAGTCGAGGACTGTCAAATTGGCGTGTTCTTGGTCTATGCAACTGCAACCGCTCACACTTTTTTAGACCGCGAACTGTATCTACCCAAAAGCTGGAGCGATGACCGAGAGCGGTGTGAAATTGCACCTGTGCCCTCTGAGCGCAAGTTCTTAACCAAACCCCAACTTGCCCGTGAGATGTTGGAGCGAACGATTGCAGCCGATGTGCCTTTTGGCTCTTGTTGCAGGTGACAGTGTCTATGGCAGTGACTATCGACTGCGTGAGTTCCTGGAACAACGCTCAGTCCGCTATGCGCTGGAAGTCGCCTGTGACCAATCAGTGATGTTCAACTGGAACAAACAGCGCATTGACCAGCGCATCGCCCAACTTGCTGCTGAGGACTGGTCACGCCTCAGTGCCGGGAAAGGGCAAAAGGAGAGCGCTGGTTCGACTGGAGTGCGATTGCGGTTGCTCATCCTGAACACCCTGGGTGGCAACGGTGGTCCATGGCACGCCGCTCAGTTGAGCAACCGGATGAGACAGCTTACTTTCTGGCGTTTGTGCCCATCGGAACCCGGCTCGAAACGGTAGTGCAAACCATTGGTCAGCGCTGGAGGGTTGAGATGTGTTTTCAAACTACCAAAGGCGAAGTGGGCTTAGACCAGTATGAAGTGCGAACCTGGCAAGGCTGGTATCGGCATATCACCTTGTCGTGTCTCGCTCATGCCTTTCTCAGCATCATCAGAACTCAACACATTGAGTTTGAAAAAGGGGGGAACAACTTGAGTTCGTTGCACACATTCAAACGCCAGCATGGTCTGTAATTGCGCTGTCGATTGCCGAAATTCGTCGATTGTTGTGGCACCTAGCTTGGGAACTCAAGAAATCGATGTTGTTTCGACTGCATTGGTCGCTGTGGCGACGACAACACCAAACCGTTGCACAGTTTCATCACTACAAGCGTCGCCAAGCACATCAGCTCCAAGATCTACAACTGTAGTACTAGGGTCTGTTTTAAAACTACAACCACAACAGGATAGAGGCTATAGTCAGCATGGCAAGGTAGTTCTGCGCCTTCTTCTCGTAGCGCGTCGCTATCCGACGAAACTGCTTAAGTCGATTAAAACACCGCTCTACTCGGTTCCTCTGGCGGTAAAGCGACTTGTCAAACTTTCCTCGATGCTTCTCGTTATCCTTGCGAGGTATCGTGTAACAAATGCCCCGTCGCCGCAGATAACGCCGAATCTTGCCACTACTGTAGCCCTTGTCGGCAACCACTCGCACTGGACGCAACCGAGGACGACCCCCCCATTGCCGCTTCAGTTGCCCCTGCTCCATCAATTGCTCAAACACCACTGCCTCATGCCGTTCTCCGACCGTCAACAGAAAGGTCATCGGCAAGCCATTGCCCTCACAACGCAGATGAATCTTGGTGCTAAAGCCACCTTTGCAGTAGCCCAATGCTTCGCGTTGCTGGGCTTGCTCAACTGGCGAAAGACTGCTGCTGGGGTCTAGATCCCTTTTTGCCCCGGCTGCATGTTGATGAGCCCGGATGACACTGCCGTCTACATGATGCAGTTGCCAATTGAGCTTGCCCTCACGGTCGGCTTGCTGTTGGAGGGTTTGGAGGATCTGTTGCCAAAGACCGTTTCTTTGCCAACGGTAGAAGCGCCCTGATACGGTTGCCCAAGCTCCATAGCGTCCGGGCAGGTCACGCCAAGGCGCACCGGTTCTGAGCACCCACAAGATGCCGTTGATGGTGGTGCGGTGGTCAAGATTGGGACGACCGACACGGGGTTTTTGAGGTGGCAGCAGGGGTTGTAGCCGTTGCCACTGGCGGTTGGTAAGGTCACCTCTGCGCTGGGGTGACTCAGGGGGAAGAACCATCCGTTGAAACTGAACTCAGCTTCTCTATTGTCCCCTATCTTCCCTAAAGTTTTAAAACAGACCCTAGTGTTCTAGACCTGTGGAAATGGTCAAACGATTCGACCAAACTCATAGCGATTGATGAATAACCGGTCATGCTAAATAACGTGAGTTCGGGTTAAGCAGCAGGCAGCAAATTGTAGTTCAGGGCAATCGAAGGCTTTTTGGGTTGGTGGCAGTAGGCGATCAATCCGCAGACAATGTTGACCAAGCAGTTGACGGGGGAGCGGTGACGAGAGTGCTCAATCTGGGAAATGTTCTTCAATTGGTCGATCACAGTTTCGATGATGGCCCGCTTACGCAACAGCAGACGGTCACTTAAGGGCATCAAACGATTCTTCATATTGCGTTTGAACTTAGTAATCAGTTGCACTCCAATACTCTCAAGCAACTGCTTTGCCAGCTTTTGAGAGATATAGCCTTTGTCTGCAAACACCTTGCCGAATAGCTGTTGTAGGAGTTTAGCAACCGGGGTGCGGTCGTCTGTATTGCCGGGTGTCACCACAAAGTTCAGCAACTCACCTTGGTCATTAACCACCAGATGTAATTTGAAGCCAAAGAACCAATCAACCGAGGTCTTCCCTCGTGCTGCCAAATTCTGAAACACTTTGTGCTGCTGGATGCGACGGTTATGGCAGACTTTGAGGCTGGTGGAATCCATAAAACTGATGCCCGTACAAGTGCCAAAACAAGAGCGTAAATAAGCACATAGGGGAAGCAGGGCACTGGGCATCCATTCAACAAATCGGTGGTAGCTGACCAGTCCTGGAAAAGCAGCTTGCCATTGGCTTTGCACCCACTCCTGATAATAGGCTTTGAAATTACGGTAGTTCGACTGATGAAAGCCGATCAAAATGGTCATAATCTCGCTCAAGCAGAGGCTTCGTGAACGCTTTCGACGTTGCAGCCCATTGCCAAGCAGTTGACGTTCCCATTGAGGTTCAAAGGTGAGGCAAAAGTCATCGACGGAGCAGAACAGGTCTTCTAAACTAAACATGGGGCAAGTAGATGGATGAGAAATCACTACTTTCAGCCTATCTGCTTTGCCCCTCTCTTATCCCGAACTGACGTTAGTGTAGGAAAAGGCAGTCAATGAGAGCCACCGACTGCCGTAAGGTCAATGAAGTAACAAGCAACATTGACCCTATGATTTTCAACGAACTTCAGCAATTTCGCCAAACTTTGTATGACAGTCTGGGAAATGCCAGAGATGCCCTGTTTGATTTGATGGATGCGGTGTTGGTGAGTGGGTGCATCGTGTCGTTTGTGAGCCTGTCGCAAAGTCCGGTCTTTCGTCGCCAGTGGTCGAGTACCTATGAAGCACTGCGGGACGCTCACCTGCCCCGTTCAAAGATACTGAAGCAATTGGTGGGGCAGATTCCGACCCAACAGCAACCGTTGCTCGCCGGGGATGCAAGTCGGTGGAATCGCCCTGCTGCCAAGCACTTGAAAGACCGCACCATGTCCGGCAAAGCAGGACATGCCACGATAGCTGGACAAAGCTACAGCACCTTAGCCTGGATTACCGAGGCGGAGGGCAGTTGGGCATTACCGTTGCGCCATGAGCGCATCACCAGTTTTGAGACACCCGCCAGTAAAGCAGCGTTCCAACTCAAGCACGTCACCCGTCAATTAGCGGTGCGTCCATTGGCGATCTATGACCGAGGTTATGGCAATGCGAGTTTTGTCAATCAAACCGAGGGGATTGCGGCAGACTTGCTGCTGCGACTTGCCTCTAATCGCTGTGTGTATGGAGCACCCCCTGCCTATCGGGGACGAGGCGCACCTGCCAAGCATGGACACAAGATGAAACTCAATGAGCCTGAGACTTGGAGTGTTCCTAGCGAAATCGTGGAAGTGGATGACCCCAAATTTGGACGAGTGCGGGTGAGCCGTTGGAGTGCATACCATTTCCGCAAATCCCCCAACCGGGCAATGGAACTGCTGCGGGTGGAGGTACTGGAGACGCAGAACAGCAAGCCTCGCTTGACTCCCTTGTGGTTAGCATGGTTAGGCGAGCAGATGCCCCCCTTAGAAACCCTGGGGTTGCACTACCTTCGCCGCTTTGCATTGGAACATTGGTATCGCTTTGCTAAGCAGCGGTTATATTGGACACATCCGCAGTTCACTTCCGTATCAGCAACTGAACAGTGGAGTAGCCTGATGCCGTTGCTCAGTTGGCAGTTGTGGTTAGCTCGACAGGATTGTACCGACCACCCCTTACCCTGGCAGGCTCCTCAAGATGCATTGACTCCCGGTCGAGTAGCACAAGCCTTTGCAGGCATTTTGGCAGCGATTGGCACCCCTGCTCCTGTGCCCAAACCCCGTGGTAAATCGCCAGGACGACTCAAGGGGGACAAGCCGACTCCACGTCC
Source organism: Leptolyngbyaceae cyanobacterium SM1_4_3 (assembly GCA_012031415.1). Taxonomy (GTDB): domain Bacteria; phylum Cyanobacteriota; class Cyanobacteriia; order Elainellales; family Elainellaceae; genus JAAUTN01. The sequence goes on from JAAUTN010000374.1 coordinate 6,325, forward strand.
CTACTATCCGACGGTTAAAAAACGAGCCTCTAAACGCAAAAGATCCGAGCAATCCCCGAACAGTTCAGTGACAACAGCACCGTAACTTCGAGCAGGATTGCATTCAATCTCTTGAGTTCAACTGTTGTGAATGGTTGAGCGAATTCTTCATGACATCCTGCTGAGCAATATTGTGATGCCAGTTAGTCCAAACTAAAGTAAGAAGCTGAATCTACAATTTATTTAACGTGAGTTCGGGTTAAGCAGCAGGCAGCAAATTGTAGTTCAGGGCAATCGAAGGCTTTTTGGGTTGGTGGCAGTAGGCGATCAATCCGCAGACAAT
>JAAUTN010000375.1 GCA_012031415.1 Leptolyngbyaceae cyanobacterium SM1_4_3
AATGGTTTGCAGTTTGTCGAGATAAGTAAATCAAGGGTGTCATAGTTTTTAAAAGCACTTCAAGGTACAGTAGCTTGAATCAAAGAATTGAGCTACTGAGATCTCCGACTTCGCAAAGAAGTCGGAGATCTGGGCATTTATGCCCTATTCAAGACTGCAATGGAGAAAACATTAAAGTTCTCATATCCAGACCTTTAAGCTCAACGAGTACTATTCAAAACGAAATAGAACGCTTGAATCATTGTTTTCATTGAGTTCAGACAAAATTTGATGCTGTAATCACTGTTCATTTGTTGTTCTGGCAGTTCTCATGGAAAGACATTACTCGGTTTATTTTGACATTCTCGATCGCCTCCAGGATTTATATAACCAGGCGATCGCCCCTTTCACTCGAATTCACCAAATTCAGAGCAAGGCGCACCGCTCCCCTCTGGAGGGGCAAACTGTTTCACGTGTGCCGGGGGTTGTTACAGCCGTGCGCGACAACGGCTTTTACCTGCAAGACCCGATTGGGGATGGAGACGACGCAACTTCAGAGGGAGTTTTTGTCTTTACGGACGCTGCTCCTACCGTCCAGGTTGGTGATGTGGCTCTGGTTAGAGGGACTGTTCGTGAGTTTCGTCCGGGTGAGCCAGACGGCGGCAATCTTACCATTACTCAGATTGCAGATCCGACGGTTAGAGTGCTTTTTAATAGTGATTTCTTCTTGCCAAGACCGACTCTCATCGGCAGTGAGGGTCGTCAGCCGCCAACCGAAATTATTGATAACGATGCCGTTGAGGGGAATGCGGAGAATCCAGAGACGGTATTTGATCCAGATGAAGATGGGCTAGATTTTTACGAAAGTTTAGAAGGAATGCTGGTGCAGGTTGATGATGCAGTGGCGATCGCACCCAGCAACCGTTTTGGCGAAGTCTATGTGTTACCCAACAACGGTGAGAATGCTACGATTCGCACACCCCGAGGTGGACTGGTGCGACGTGAAAATGATTTCAATCCAGAGCGAATTCAAATTGACACCTCATTGACTGACGCTGCACCCGCAGTTAATGCGGGCGATCGCTTTGACTCGATCACGGGCGTTTTAGACTACAGTTTTGGTAACTTTGAGGTACTCACGACTTCACCTTTAAGCGTGACTCCAGGCGGACTTAGCCCAGAGACGACCTCCCTTACGCCCGGTGACAATCAGCTTACGGTTGCTTCCTACAATGTTTTGGCGCTTTCACCCGATGATGAGGAGCAGATTGAGGCGATCGCCCAGCAAATCGTCAACCACTTAAGATCTCCCGATATTCTAGGACTTCAGGAAATTGAAGATAACAATGGTGAAGTTGATGATGGAACTGTTGATGCTTCAGAAACTTACACCGCATTAATTGATGCGATCGCCGCTGCGGGTGGTCCGCGCTATGAGTTTCGAGATTTGCCGCCTGTGGATAGTGAAGACGGATTTCCGGGCACCAATTTCCGCCCCGGTTTTTTGTTTAACCCTGAACGGGTGAGTTTTGTCGATCGCCCCGGAAACACTTCAAGTGAGGGAACTCAGGTGATCGATGGCGTTCTCTCGGCAAGTCCAGGTCGCATTGATCCCAATAATCCAGCGTTTGAGGAAAGCATTCGCCCGATTATTGGAGAGTTTGAGTTTAATGGCGATCGCCTATTTATCATTAACCATCAGGCTGCTAATTTAGTCGGCAGCGATCCAGAATTTGGACGGTTTCAGCCCATTACGCTGGCAAATGTGGAACGGCGATCGGCTCAGGCTCAGGTGTTGAATGATCTGGTGGATCAGCTAATTGCAGATGATCCAGAGGCTAATGTTGTTGTGTTGGGAGATTTGAACGCCTATCAATTTTTGCCATCCGTAGACGTTCTCACGGGCAACGTTGAAGGGGAGCAGCCTGTTCTAACCAATCTCACCGAAACGTTACCCGAAAATGAGCGCTACACTTTCAACTTTCAGGGCAATTCGCAGGCTCTCGACCATATCCTGGTGAGTAACAATTTAGTTGCTGACGCAGAGTATGATGTGGTGCATCTGAATACGGAATTTGCTAATTCGGTCAGTGATCATGATCCGGCGATCGCCCGTCTCACTTTTCCAGAACCGACCACGCTGACTAATGGGGTTGCCAGTGGCGATACAACTCAAACCTCAACAGTATTGTGGACGCGCAGCACTGTTCCAGGCACAGTCACGTTTGAGTATGCAACTGACTCAACTTTTGCGACCCTTTTAGGGACTGAAACTGTTGAAGTTACGGATTCCTTAGTTCCCGTCAAAGTTGAGCTTGAGGAACTCACTTCAGACACTCAATACTTTTATCGAGCTACAGATGCGGCTGGCAGTTCGGCGGTTGGTACGTTTCGGACTGCGGCGGAGTTGGGTGACTATCGCGGCTTACGATTTGGCGTTTCGGGCGACTGGCAAGGCGAGTTGAGTCCTTATCCGGCGATCGCCAATGCAGATGAACGGAATTTAGACTTCTTTGTGCAAATGGGTGACACCACTGAAGCCGATAGCGCATCTCCTGCCCTGCCAGGAGTAACCCAGGCTAGCACCCTGGAAGAGTTTCGCATCAAGCACGCTGAGATTTACACCGAGCGATTTGGCTTCAATCCCTGGGCAGACTTGCGTGCTTCCACCACCATCTATTCCACCTGGGATGACCACGAAATCACCAATGACTTTGCGGGAGGCACTGCCCCGGCTGACTCTCCCCAGCGAAACGAAATCTTTGGCACCGCAACAGAGGGATTTGTCAACGATACGCCCGTCTTTGATGCAGCTTTGCAAGCCTTTCAGGACTACAAACCCCTGCGCGATGAGTTTTATGGAGAGACGGCAGATCCGCGTGCTGCGAATGAGCAAAAGCTTTATCGGTTCAATACCTTTGGCAGCGATGCGGCTAGTTTTGTGCTAGATGTGCGCTCGTTTCGAGATGCGCCGCTGCCGTTTTTACCGGAAACCGCCTCTCCTGAACAGGTTGACCAATACCTGATGGATGCCTTTGAGGGCGATCGCACCATGCTAGGAGCAGCCCAACTCCAGGAATTTAAGCAAGATTTGCTGGCGGCTGAGGCAGCAGGCATCACCTGGAAATTTGTCATGTCTACCGTGCCCATCCAAAACTTTGGCATTCCGGTTGCGGGAGAACGGTGGGAAGGATTTGCCGCAGAGCGAGCCGACCTGCTCCAGTTCATTGATGAAAATGAGATCAACAATGTGGTGTTTATCACCGGGGACTTTCACGGCACCGTAGTCAACAATGTCACTTACCAAACAGGGTTCGGTCAGCCTCAAATTCCAACCCATGTTGTAGACGTAATGATTGGTCCAGTAGCAATTCAGTTGACCGTTCCATTCTTACCTGCGCCTTTTAATGAAGCCTTTGCGGCTCCCTTTGGCCCCGCCACCGTTGGCTTTACTCCAGCCGTGCTGCTTGAGGCTCAGGGCAAGAGTCAGGCTGAATATTTGGCTTTGAGCGATCGCGCCGAACGCGATCAGTTTGTTCGAGAAGTCGTAGACGCTCGGTTAGAACCGCTGGGTTATGACCCGATTGGCTTAGAAGATTCTGGACTGGATGCCACGCTGCTTCAGGGAGAATACATTGCCGCCCACACCTACGGCTGGAGTGAGTTTGAAATTAACGCTGAAACCCAAAAGTTAACCGTCACCACCTACGGCGTTGAGCCTTACACCCAGGCAGAGCTTGAAGCAAACCCAACCGCCATCATTAGCCGAATGCCAGAAATTGTCAGTCAGTTTGAGCTGGCTCCAATGGGGTTAAATCAGACAGCAATCGATGATTTGCTGGATGGAGGGGTTAGTCCAGAGCCGACTGAAATGGCCAGGGCAGAAGTGCTTGAGCCAGAAAGTGTAGCGGTTAACTATCCAAGTCATCTTGGCAGCGGCAAAACCGTGCTAGAGACAATGATTGAACCGTCACCCTTGCACCCTGAATGGTCTCCCTTCGGAATTAATTCAGGCGTAGGTGAATTGCAAAGTTCGCCAAACATGAGTAATTTGGCGATCGGGTAGGGTTGCAAAGCAAGTGTAAGATGTAGCGGGGCGATCGCTCAAGTCCAATCGCTTACATTTGAGGATAAGATCTGCGACTTCTTCGAGAAGTCGCAGATCTGAACACTCCTCCATTTACCCAGAAGCTTAATCCCTGCTTATGGGACTCATAAGCGTTAATTCAAGACTTAACCTTGTCTTAACCTAAAGAAACATTCTGTAAGGTAATCTGAGGTCGTGAGCAGCTGGCAGCTTTGCTAGTTGGACGAAGAGTATAAATTCTCCCATTTTTATATATCTTTTTTGCGTGTAAAGTTGGACGAGCCTGATTGAAGTCTGGTAATTTCGTAGACTGCAAGAGATTTCTAGAATGCAACCAATTGAATTATCTCAACAGGAGATTGAGCAGTCCGTTCTTCAGTATGGAACTCCTCTCTATCTCTACAATCTGGATGTTGTAGAACGCCGGTACAATGCTCTTACAAGGAGTCTGCCGAGCAATTGTCGGGTTTACTATGCGCTCAAAGCTAACAGCAATTTGACGATTTGCCATCGCCTAGCCCAACTGGGAGCAGCGGCGGAAGTCAGTTCGCTGGGAGAGTTTATGGCTGCTCTCAAGTCTGGTTTTTCGGCAGAGTCAATTGTGTTTACTGGCCCTGGAAAGACCCGTCATGAGTTGATGACTGCGATCGCCAAAGGGGTTGGGCTGATTGTTGTGGAGTCGGTTAATGAAGCCCAGCGAGTTAACGAAATCGCAGTGCAGCACGGCATTTGTCAGGATGTGCTGTTGCGAATCAACCCCCGTTTCCGATCGCTCAACAGTTGTGAGGTCAGGGCGTGTAGTGTAGATGAAAGCGCTCTTAAACCGATTCAAATGAATGGACAAGGCTCCAGTAAGTTTGGGGTAGATGAGGAAGAGGCAAAAGAGGCGATCGCCATTCTCTCAACGTTGAAGCATCTTCGGCTTAAGGGCATTCACATTTTCACCGAGAGCAATGTGCTGGATTATGCTCAGCTTCTGGATGCCTGGAGCAATACGATTGAAATTGCTAATCAGTTTCGACAGGCAGGGCATCCCATTTCAATTTTGGATTTTGGTGGCGGCGTTGGAGTGCCCTACAATTCGGTTGATCAGGCATTTGATCTGATTAGTTTTGGGCGTGAATTGACGGCTTTGTTCGAGCGATCGCCTTATTCCTACACCTGCATTCTAGAAATTGGTCGTTATCTTGTTTGTGAGGCAGGTTGCTACATTGCGTCAGTGGTAGATGTTAAACAGTCTAAGGGGCAAAAGTTTGTCCTGATCAACGGTGGCGTTCATCACATTTATCGCACTCCTGCCATGCAAAACGCCAGTAAGTATTTGCAGGTTCTAGGAAAAGATGCAGATGCCCAGCAGTCTGTTGTTTTAGCAGGGCAGTTACCCACCCCGATTGATGTCATTGTCAAAGATGTGCAGCTTCCTGAAACTGTTGAGATAGATGACACTGTAGTGATTTATAACTGCGGCGCGTATGGGTTTAATCACTCTCTGACTAACTTTGCGCTGCATCCCTATCCAGCGGAAGCTGCCTATGTTCAAGGTCAGTTAGTGTTAGTGCGATCGCGGGGCACAATTGAAGACTTTTTTATCCATCAGCATCTCATCTCGGTTTAATTGGTTGAAGATCGCAAGGGAGCTAAAAAGTCTGTAACCCAACGGTTACACCATTGATTCACATTTATGTGTAGAGGAGAGAATATGCCTTCGCCCAAACCAATTGTGATTGGAATTCGTCGAGAAAATGACAGCAAGTTTGAGGCTCGTGTTCCTCTCATTCCCGCTCATCTGGAGCAACTCTCTCACCAGTTAGGTGAACAGGTATCATTCATTGTCCAGCCTTCCCCACTTCGCACTTTTTCCGATCAGGAGTACCGACAGGTAGGGGCGATCGTTCAGGCAGATCTCTCCGATGCAGATATTGTTTTGTGTATAAAAGAAGTTTATCCAGAACATCTGCTGGATCACAAAACCTACCTTGTTTTTGCTCATGTGATTAAAGGGCAGCTTAGTAATATGTCTGTGCTTCAAGCGCTGATGCGGCGACAAATCACGCTGATTGACTATGAAACCATTACCGATGAGAGCGGCAAACGAACTGTGTTTTTGGTCGCTCTGCGGGTCAAACGGGGATGTTTGAAACCCTGAGAGCCTTTGGACAACGCCTGACTTCTCAGAGAAAACCGTGCATTTTTAATGAGCTAAAACCAGTTTATGAGTATGTGGATTTAGCGGATGCTGTGCAGCACCTCAAAGCTCTCGGCGCGATCCTTCAACAGCACCCTGAACAGTTAGGAATCACTGATTATCCGCTCGTTTTTGGTTTTGCCGGACTTGGCAACGTTGGGCAGGGGGCGCTAGAAATTTTTGATTGCTTGCCGACACAGGAAGTTCTGCCGACGCAGCTTGCTGACCTGTTTCAATCAAGAAATTATTCACCGGGAACGCTGTTTAAGTGTCTATTACGGAAATCAGATCTGTTGAGAAACTCACTTCAGCAGTTTGATGTTCAAGACTATGCGGCTCATCCCAGCCACTATCACAGCATTTTGCCCGACTTGTTACCTTACATTTCGGT
>JAAUTN010000376.1 GCA_012031415.1 Leptolyngbyaceae cyanobacterium SM1_4_3
GGTTACGAGCTTAGTCCTGAATACTTTGAAGCGATTTTGAATCACGATCCGTATTTTCGAGACGCTTATCTCTCCTGTCAGGAAGCACTACTCTCTACGCAGGCAGACCTGATCGCACTATCGAAATCATGAACGAACACATTTCTAAACTGTCGCCTAGAGTGCCAGACAAGGCATTTTTTGTTTGGCGCTACAAAGGCACAGATGAACTGCTGTTTTTGGGAGACAGTCAGGCGGCTCAACGTTCCTTTGAGACAGCAGCGGAATGGGCGAGTATTTATTCTGATCCAGAAAGTCAAGCCGCAGCCCAGGTTTCGCAGCAGACGGCTGAGTATCTGGCTAGTAATCCTGAAAGTAGATCTGCCCAAATCGCAGCTTGGGTGATGGTTCTGGGAAATGCGTTTGACGACAATACCCGCCGCTATGCAATTAGCCAGATTGAAGCGCTGGGTGGAAGTGTCGCTGTGGATGAGCAGGGAAGGTTGCAAATTCAGCAGCCGGAAGGAGATTAGGGGTGTAGAAATTAAGAATTGACGGCTGGGCTGACTTTGGCACGGTGGAGAAGTTTGTCGCCTTGGGTGTAGCCTGCGTAGCGAATTTTGACGCGATCGCCAACCTCCACTTGCCCCTCCATCAACTGATGCAACTGAGGATCATAGGAAACTTCGCTGCCAACGGGGGCGATCGCCTCCACTCCCCAGCTTTTGAGTAATTGTTCAATTGGACGCAACAAGGGCAATAAACGGACGGCTGGAATTTGAGGATTATTTTCTGCTGCAAAGGCGGCTGTCGGCAGTTGCAGCAAGAGGGACTCCAGCGTTTGCAGGCTGGAGCGCTGAAATTCCTGCTGGAGGGTTTGCTGCTGTTCGGCTAACTGTGCCTCCAGGCGGCGGTATTCCTGCTGAAGGTTGCTTAACTGCTGGTTTGAACCAGAGTTTGATGGCTGAAGCGGCAAGTCAGAAAATTTTGTCAGCAACTCATTGAGCGAAAGCTGTAGGGTTTGGCTCAGTTTGAAGAGTGGCTCGACCTGCATTTGGGCGGCGCGACCCTGACGCAGTTGTTTGACCTGCCATTCAGAAACGCCAGCAGTGCGGCTGAGTGCTTTGAAGCTGGAAATGTTGAGCGGCTGCATGAGCGATCGCAACAAATCGCTACGATTTGAACTGGAAGTTTGATTCATAGAAGTCTAATCCTCCACAGCCTGATGGTTTAAGCAGGGGTTGCAGGCGGAATAAATATTAATTAGGGACATCACAGCGCGATGAGCCGCAGCAAGAATTGGATCAAAATCGTTTTATATCAATTCTTTGTAAAGCTGCGTAGAACAAGGGGCTTAAGCCCCTTGTTCTACCAGGGTTCATCCTGTGCAAGCTCACATTGAATTGGTATTACTCCAATTCAATGTGAGCTTCGGCGCTCTGTAACGAAGTACCCCTAAGCTATTAGTTAAGTCGCTTGTCCCTTTTGTTAAGATATGGTCGTCAACTAAAACTCTTACTTCTTAATCAAAATATGGCAGCAGACACTACAATATCTATTCCTGTTGATGAAACTACAGCACAAGCTTACAACCAGGCATCAACCGAAGACCCAAAAAAAATACAGATTTTCCTTCAGCTACGGATACGTGAACTGCTAAATTCCTCAACTTATTCGCTGAGTCAATTAATGGATGAAATTGGTGCAAAGGCAGAAGCAAGGGGGTTAACTCCAGAAATATTGGAGACGCTGTTGCGTGACGAATAATTTTCGTTTTGTTATTGATACCAGTGTTATTGTTAGTGCGCTTCTGCTTCCACGTTCCGCTCCTCGACAAGCATTTAATTCGGCTTTTGTCAGAGGTGTTGTTTTGGTTTCAGATAATACTTTGGACGAACTCGATATAGTACTGCGTCGTTCACGTTTTGATCGTTATGTTGCAAAGGAAGAGCGTTTACAGTTTTTAGCTAGATTTATACAAGATGCAATGTTGATTGAAGTGACCGAGGTCGTTACCGATTGTCGAGATCCAAAAGATAATTAGTTTTTGGAGTTGGCTATGAGTGGTGATGCAACTTGTATTGTCAGTGGTGACGATGATCTTCTGAGTCTCGATCCTTTTCGAGACATTCCAATCGTTACGCCTCAAGCTTTTATGAATCAGTCTTAACAGCGCCTCAAAAATTGCAAAACGGGGATCGTAACGTCGTTACGATCCCCGCTCCATCTCCCTTCTTGTTCCCAAACTCTAGCTTGGGAACAAGTCAACTAGCAAATGACAAATGACCGATGTTTCTTACTGCAACAAGCTTCTGAGCATCCAAGCCGTTTTCTCATGCAGACGCATCCGCTCGGTGAGCAGGTCAGCAGTCGATTCGTCACCCGCCCGTTCTGCTGCGGGAAATGCACCACGAGCGGTTTTTACAACGGCTTCGTTGCCTTCTACTAATAGCGCGATCATCTCTTCTGCTTTGGGTACGCCAGTGGTTTCAGCAATGGAGCTAAGTTGAGCAAACTCGCTGTAGGTGGCGGGGGCAGGAAAGCCCAGAGATCGAATCCGCTCAGCGACATCATCTACCGCTGTTGCTAATTCGGTGTACTGCGCTTCAAACATGGTGTGCAGCGTCTGGAACATTGGACCCGTGACGTTCCAGTGGAAGTTGTGAGTTTTCAGGTATAGGGTATAGGTGTCTGCGAGTAGGCGGGATAAGCCGTCGGCGATCGCGTGTCTATCGGTTTCATTGATCCCAATATCAACGGGAACAGTACGTTCTTGAGCTTGCATAGATTTCTCCTGGTTCAGCAAAAAATGGGGTTTTTGATTGTTATAGTCGCAAAACGCAGCTTATACAGCTTCTTTGAGACTGAAATCTCAAACTGAATAAGTACAAACTGTCCGCTTGACTAACAAGAGTGTCAGAAAGTGCATTCTGCGTAGGGACAGGTTTCGCGAAACCCCCAACTGCTCGTCAGCTATAGGTTTGCTGAATCCGCCCTTACAGAGTTTTGTCAAGTCAAACGAGCTAAGCCAGATGCATTCGCAAAACGGACTTAGGAGCGCGGCGGACGTTACACAGAATTGTCTCATGCCCTAAGCGACTGCAAGCCTCATAGCGATGGCAGCCAGAGAAGCCGTAGTATTGCCCTTCGACTTCTAAGACATCAATTGGCTCTTGTAAACCAATTTCCTGAATTGACTCCATCAAGGCTGCAACCTTTGTCTGGTCATTCTGCCGAAACAGAGGTCGGCGAATCTGGTTGATGGGAATTTCTTGAACTTTTGCCATCTTCAACTCTTGTCTCTGCTCTTGTCTTTCTAAATCATACTCGTTATGAGTATGAGTTGCAAGGGGAGGGATGAGGGATGAGGGATGAGGGATGAGGGATGAGGGATGAGGGATGAGGGATGAGGGATGAAACCTTCTTGTCCTAACCCCTAGCCCCTAGCCCCTAATCTTTAAATGGGAAGGACTTTGCCTCGGAGTCCTGCTGGAGCAGTGATGCCGTAACGCGAGAGTAGGGTCGGCAGGATGTCGTAAAGCTGTGCCCCTTCTAGCTGCTGTCCGTTTTTGGGCTGTTGGGGGTCGTGGAAGATGATCATGCCGTACTGGGCATGGTTGGCATCGTCGGGTCCGGTGTCGTTGTCGGTGGTGTAGAAAGAGCCATTGCCCACAGTGCCGACCGATCGCCATGCCAAATCGCCAAAGTAGACCACCAGGTCGGGGGCAACGCCGCGCACTTTCTTGTAAATTTGCTGTGGCTTGAAGGCTTTGTTTCCCATCGGCTTTCCGTCTGGGTCGGGCAGGGCTGCTAGTTTTTCGGCGAGGAGCGATCGCTCTTTCTCATATTCCGCCAGAGGAATTACGCCCTGCGGTTCTCGCCCTTGCACATTCAAAAACACGCGCCCATAGTAACCGCCAGCACCCCAGGCTTTGGTGCGGCTCCAGTCCACTTCGAGCTTGTCGAGGGGAGTGGGTTCTGTGGGCTGTTCTTTTAAGGCCAGGTAGCCTTCTGCGATCAGCCATTCGTTGAGGCAAATACCGCCCATCAGGGGACGTGCGCCGTGATCTGAGACGACTAATATGGCAGTCTCATCGCCGCCGTGAGCCAGCAATTCACCCAAGCGGCGATCGACGTGACAGTAGTAGTCATGAATAGCGTTGACATAGGGGGAATTGGGCTGATGCTGAGGATGGCTGGAGTCCATTGGCTTCCAGAAGGAGTGGTGAATCCGATCCACGCCCATATCGACCAGCATCAGGAAGTCGGGCGATTCTTGCTCTAGTAATCGCTCTGCTAGAGTAAAACGCTGGTTGCAGAGGGTGTAGATGTTGTCGAGAATTCGGGCTTTTTCTTCAGAACGGAAGTGGGGCACGTCCAGCATGAAGTCCTCAACCCATTGGGAAATTCGGTCTGCCAGTTCTGGCGGATGGGTATAGGGAACGTCGGTGCTGGGCGTAAGAAAGCAGGATACCAGGGAGCCGTTTACCGCAGGTGGAGGAGATGTGCCCGGAACGCTGAGGACGGCGACTTTCCAGCCTGCCTCACCCAGGATGTCCCAGAGGCGAGGGACTCGAACGGCGCGACCGTCGGCGATCGCCATCTTTTCATAGCTACGGTCAACCCGATTGCGAAAGCCGTAGATTCCCAACTCACCCGGATCACGCCCACTCATCATGCAGCTCCAGGCGGGTACTGTGATTGCGGGAATGCTGCTTTCCATGCGTCCGTAGCTGCCTGCTGCCATTAGTTTTGAGAGGTTGGGCAGGTCTTGTCGCCACTGCTCGAAGACGAGCGAGGGTTCCATACAATCTAGACCCACGATGATCAGCCGGGGAGATGCGGAGTTGGGCATGATTTGGTCTCCAGTGTTGGTGTCATGTTCGATTTTGGATTTTGGATTTTGGATGAATGCTGTGGTTTAGGCAGAAGTCTGTCAACAAACTCAACCCTTTGCTGTTGTTAGATCTCGCAGGCTCAAGCCAACCCACTCGGTAAATTTTGCTGGCGATCGCTCACTGCTTTTGCACTCGATTGACTCTGTGCCGCACGTAAAGGGTGATGGAGGCACCAATAATCGCCATAAACGAGAGAATGTGAACCACGTTGAACGGCGTACCGGGAAAGAACCAGGAGTCGGTTCTGAGGAACTCAATGAAAAATCGCCCTAGCGGATACCAGATGAGATAGAGCAGCAGCAAATCACCGTCGCGTAGCTGATGCTTGAAATGGCGCGAAATCCAAAACAGCAAGCCAAAACCAATGAAGTTCCAAACTGATTCGTAGAGAAATAGAGGATGGAAGCGAGTGCTTTCAGGGTAGGTGCTGAGGTCGTTGTAGGGCGAAATGCGATGTTGGGGATCAATTCTTAAGCCCCAGGGAAGCTCGGTTGGTGGGCCGTAAAGTTCCTGGTTGATGAAGTTGCCCCAGCGACCAATTGCTTGAGCTAAGGGGAGGGCGAGGGCGATCGCATCCAAATAAATTAGAGCAGGCAAATGACGAATGCGAGTAAACAGCCACAGCGCCAGTCCACCCAAGATAAACCCACCAAAAATGTGAATGCCGCCACTCCACACTTTGAAAATCTCTAGCGGGTTGGAAAGGTAGTAGCCTAGCCCACCTTCCCCGCGAGGCGACTGAATAAACACATAGTAAAGTCGTGCCCCCAGAAATCCCGGAATCAAAACCCAAATCAGCATATCCCAGAAGTCATCGCTGTTTTGCCCGCGTCGAGTGACTTCATGGCTAGCAATTTGTGCGCCAACCAGAATTGCTGCCATCATTAACAACCCATACCAGCGCAGTGCTAGCGGGCCGATTTCAACAATGATCGGGTCAACGGGGGGGGACATAGGCAAGGATGAGGGATGAGGGATGAGGGATGAAGGACGGAGAATGACAAAACTTCATCCTTTCCATCCTAGTCCTCTAGATAACCGAGGTCGTGCAGGCGGCGGCGAACTTCAGGATCGTCAAAGTTAGGGGCGGCGGTGGCGGTGGCTTGGCTGCTGTGCCCAGCGAAAGCCTGTAGCTGCTCTTGCAGTGCCTCTGCGTTTTCAGGCAAGATGTCGCTCAGGTTCAAGTTTTCTTCGGGATCGTCGAGGAAGTTGTAGAGTTCCAGCGATCGCCCCCCGTTTCAATCAGTTTGTGTTGTCCCAGCCAGACGGCGCGGCGGGGTTGGTCGCAGGCGCGATCGCGAATTAGTTCAGGCTGTCGTTTTCGCAAGAGATTGACCACATTTTGCGGTGGAATTGCTTCCGAGAAGACAAATTGGCGATCGGGGTCATCAGTTGGGTTTTGCGAAAGGCTGAGTGCGGCTTCCTCTTCGCTAGCTAAACCTGCTGCTGTTAAAACCGTGTGAAATAAACGCCGAGTTGACACCACGTGTTCCGCCACTTCTCCGCGTGGAAAGGCATTGCTCGGATCGCGAATAATCAAAGGCACCTGCACCAACTCGTTGTACAGCGAGAGTGAATGTCCAATAAACTGCTTTCGCCCAAATGCTCTCCATGATCAGAGCAGATAATCACTAGCGTGTTTTCTAACGCTCCGCTTTCTTCTAATTTCTTCAAGAAAACG
>JAAUTN010000067.1 GCA_012031415.1 Leptolyngbyaceae cyanobacterium SM1_4_3
ACTGGAGGGTAGGACTATCGAGTTGAGTCAGCGGCAGTAACGGTTGTGGCACTCCAGCCAGGTGAAAGACCCCCCGCACGGCAGGACAGCCCAGGCGTTGACAGCATCCAACGCCACCTCCACCTGATCGACACAACTGACATCTGCCGTTGCCAGATAGACGGTTGCCCCCTGTTGCTCTAACGCCTGAATCGCAGCAATGGGGGCAGCGTGAACGGATTTGCCCTCGGCTGCGATCGCCTGCCATTGAGGGCGTGGGGGCAGCACCCGCCGACTCAGCAAAATCAAGTGGCGCGCGCCCTGTTCAACCATCCAGCCTGCGATCGCCAGCCCCAGATCGCCCAGTCCACCAGTAATCAAATAGCTATCCTGCGATCGCCACTGGTAGGGTGGTGAAGATTGTGCCGCGATCGCCTGACGCACCAGCCGCGCAGCATACCATTGCCCCTGCCGCACAGCCAATGGCTCCGCTGCTGAGCCTGCGCGGAGGGTTTGCACCAGATCCGTTGCGGCCTGCACCACTGAGGTTTCTGGATCGAGATCGATCAGTCCACCCCAGTGCAGCGGTTGCTCGACGGCCAAGACTCGCCCTAATCCCCACAGCATTGATTGAGCGATCGCCAACGGCTGATCCGGAGTCACGGCCTGCGCGCCGCGAGTCACCAGCCACAGCGGCATGGGTGGGGCGATCGCCGCTGTTTCCAGGGCTTTCAGCAGGTGCAGCGGCGCTTCAGCGGTGAGCCTGGAGGCCGCTTCTAATGCATCCAGCGTCATGTCTGTGGTAGCTGATTCTAGTCCCCAGAGGTAAATCACGCCCCGGTAGGTGGGTGCTGTCGTCACCCGCTGGAACAGCCGCTGAAATGCCTCTGGCTGTTCAGGGTTTATGGGCAATGCCTCCTCCTGCAAACCCTGATCAGACGAAGCGGCGTAAACCACAGTGCAGCGATCGCCCTGCTCCTGGAGCTGTGAGGCTAATTGCTGCCCAACCCCAGTGCGATCGGCAAATATCAGCCAGTTTCCGGGGTCGGTGGCGGATGTCCCAGCCGTGGCATCAGGGGACTGCGCCAGAATCATCGCTTGCTGGGCGATCGTCTCATCCTCAACCGCCGTGATCACGTCAACGGCGGCAAACTGTTCCTGCAGCAGATTGCGCCATTGCGCCTGACGCAGCAGCGGATGCAATGGGCGTAAATCATTATCGCGAAATTTCCACCAGCCTTCGGTTAAGCCAAAAATCAGATCCAGCCAGCGTTGGGGTTGCACTCCCTCTAGCAATACCAACCAGCCGCCGGGGGCCAGCATTTGCTGCACGTGGGTTAGAGACTGTCTCAGATCAGCCGTTGCGTGCAAAACATTAGCTGCCAAGATCAGGTCAAAGTGCTGAAATAGAGCTTGCTGTGGTTGTTCCACATCTAAGATCTGGTAGCGCACAAAGGGGTAATCACCAAACTTTTGCTGCGCTTTTGCCAGAAACAGCGGGGAAATGTCTGTAAACACATAGTCTGTTTGCTGGTTTGGCAAGTGTGGCAAAACTGAGGCGGTAGTGCCTCCGGTTCCGGCTCCAAGCTCAAGGATGCGAATTGTGCGATCCGTGGGCAGGTTCTCTAGTGCCGTGGCGATCGCCTGCTGCACCAGTTGATTCATGGCTTGGGCGGCAGGGGAGTGCTGGTAAAGCTGCTCGACGAGGGCAAATGAACCGTTGGGAAACAAGATCTGAAGCGGATCACAGTGCCCTTGAAGCACTTCTGCCAATGATTGCCCACAGCGACCCAGCAAATCCAACTCGGCATGGTGGGCTGGATAGTGATTATGCAGCGATCGCCACAGTTCTAGCGGATCCTCAACCGCTGGAACCTGACCAACCTGCCACTGGCGATCGCCAGCGTCGGTCAATGTGCCAACCTCTGCCAAAATTTGCAGCAGGCGTCCTAAAAGCGCCTGGTGTTGCGTCTCAACACGGCATTGCTGCATCAATTCCTCAGTCGAGAAGCGGTGGTGCAGTTGAAAGTCCCAACCCATTTGGCGCAATGCCGACACGATGTAGCCCACACTTAAGGTTTCAAGCTGGGGCAGGAGTTGCCCATAGTCTGCTAAGGATGGCGCAAAGGTTTGGGGAGAGAGGCGATCGCGGAGAATTTGAAGGGAAGGGAGGGGTGATGAGGAAGCGGTGTGATGGGGTAACGAGGTGAGGTGCCAGTCGAGTCGGTAAAACCAGTCATCGATTGGGGGTTGAACGGGGAATGGGAGCGATCGCTAGCTCCCACAGCGGCAACCTGCTGGAGTTGGAGCCCGTTTACCTGCATCAGCACGGTGCCAGTGGAGTCGAGGATTCGCACATCTCCCTGATAGAGGGTTGGGTCTGACGACGCTTCGCGCAAAACCGCATGGCTCCAAACTTGTGTCCCTAAGGGGTGATGCATTTGCAATTGCTCAAACCCCACTGGCATGTAGCGCGTGGTAGATTGCCCTGGCTGAACTGGCAAGGTTGTAAAAAAGACCTGCAAGCATGCATCTAAAAATGCGGGATGCGTGGTGTACGCGGGGTCTGGTTCGAGGATATCCAGCTGTTTGATGCGCCCCAACGCTTCCCCATCCCGTCGCCAAAGTTGCTCAATACCCTGAAAACTTTGTGCCAACTCAACTCCGCAATCGCGCAAATGATGATAAAACTCTGTTCCCGTGAGAACGTTATTACAGCGTTGCTGTACCGCTGCAAGCGAACTCTCGAAAGGATCTTGTGACGTCTCTCGGTTTACAATTTCTTTGTTTTTTACAATCTCTCTGGCTAGAAAAAGCGTGTGAGGCTGTGACGCGGAGTTTTCGTTAGATGCTGTTGCAGTCGCATCACGCAGTTGATTGAGATAGGGCAGGCTTTGCAAAATCAGATCTGCGTCAGGGCCAAAGTCAAGCAGGCAGGCAATCTCATTCACCCCAATTTGTTGCAGTTGGTGCACTAAGCTGAGACAGCTTTCAGGCGTGCCAAATAGAGCGCGGCGATCGCTAAAAACTTTTCAAACACGACTTGAGCGACGTGATCCAAATCGTCCGCAGACAGCCGATCTACCTCCAGGGGCAACCCTCGGCTAAATCCCAATCCCTTCAGCAAATGGATATTGGACTTGAGAAACGTGCAGTAAGGCGATCGCACCTGCTCTCGCACCGTTTCCAAATCTTTGCCCAAAAACGTGTGCAGTGTTACGGTCACCTGCCCCAAATCTGGGTCATGTCCATGTTGCGATCGCGCCTGGCGATAGCGCGCAATGTTTTCGGCCAGTGCGGCCATGTCCTGATCAAACAAATGGGTGAGTAAATTAGCACCCAGTTCCCCCGCTTTGATAAATGTGTTGGGGTTGCTAGCGGCGGTAATCCAAATTGGCAATTCAGATTGCACGGGGGTTGGGTAGATTTGCACGGCGACCGTCTGACCATCTCCCCCTCGAATTTGAATCGATTCTCCACGCCACAGCGCCTGTACGGTTTGGATGCTTTGATACATCTCTTGGTGACGGTTAGCATATCGCTCAGGGAAAAAAGCAAAGTCACTCGGATTCCAGCCCGATGCAAACGAGATGCCCACCCGTCCACCCGATAAATTGTCTACCATGGCCCACTCTTCCGCGACGCGGATGGGATGATGCAGCGGCAAAACGACGCTGCCCGCCCGCAACTGAACCCGCTGAGTTTCACGCGCCAGAGCCGCATGGAGCACGGCTGGGTTGGGATATAACCCCCCAAACTGGGTGAAGTGGCGCTCTGGAAGCCAAACGCTAGCAAACCCATGTTGATCGGCAAATCTGGCGCTTTCTAGAACCAGACGATACTTATCTTGCTCTAGAACCTCTTTGCCACTGGCAAAACATCAGCCCAAATTGCAGCGATCGCGGAATTAAAGGAGAGACGGGACGAGTCCCGATCTCAGGGTGAGAGGTACTCGATGGTAATAGCATGTTGCGTTTTGCTCGAAAATCAGAAATCGTAAATCTTGAGCTGTGGAATCAGTTAATGAATCGTATGAAATGTGTTTGCTGGTATCAAAGAAAACACGATGAGTTAGGACGGTCGGATCGTTGCCGTTGCATGCAGCGTCCACAGTTCTGATACCTCTGGGTGAGACACGTAACTGCGACTGTGGGCATAAAATGTTGCAGAACCGTCAGACTGTTCTGAAAGCACGACTTGTAGCGTGCGATCGCGTTTTTGAGACAGAAAAAGAGGCGTATGAAGCTGAAAATCCGTTAGTTGACACGTTTTACCTAATGCCTCCCTCGCCGTAGTCAACACCATTTCGACATAGCTACCTAACGATAAAACCGCTGTCCCAAAAATCCGATGTTCATCTAAATAAGGTAAGTCTTGAGCATTCAACTGCACCTCCCAAAGGCGATCGCCCGGTCGGTGGGCCAAATCTTGCAACCGCTGTCCCAACAGTGGATGACAGGGCGTTTGAGTGGAATAGGATGTGGGTGGAATGCCTCCATTTGGCGTTGGCTGAGCCGCCTGAAACCAATAGCGCTGACGCTGAAACGGGTAAGTGGGAAGGGATACACGACGACGAGAATAATCCTGATCAAATCCCTGCCAGTTAATCTCGCATCCCGCACGATACAGCTCACCTAAACTGTTGAGCAAAACTTGCCAATCGTCCTGCTCAGCACGCAAGCTGGGTAGCCACAGCCAGTTTTGAATATCAACGGCTGCACAACACTGGCGACCCATCCCCAACAGTGTGGGTTTCGGGCCAATTTCAATGAGTGCTAAAGTTTGTGTTGCAGATTGATTTGCCAGGGGTGAATTTGCACCAGGGTTTGAGGCGTCGTTCCGTAAGGTTTCGATCGCAGCAGCAAACCTAACAGGCTGTTGCACATGGTCAACCCAGTAATCAGGAGTTGCAATCGCATTCGTTGCCCAATCCCCAGTCAGGTTACTGATCAAGGGGATGCACGGTGGATAAAACGTGATCGTTGCTGCGATTTCACGAAACTCCGCTTGCATCGGAGCCATCAGCGGTGAATGAAACGCGTGGGAAACAGTGAGTCGTTTGGTTTTAATCCCGTCTGCCTGGAGTTGCGTGGCGATCGCTTGAATGGTTTCGGATTTTCCCGAAATTACAACACTCTGAGGGCCATTAATGGCAGCCACTGACACCTCATGTGAATAAGCCGCAATCCTGCTTTCCACCTGCTTTTCCGATGCGGCAATGGCCAACATGTCGCCCGCTGGCAGCGCTTGCATCAGCCGTCCACGGGCCGCGATAAGCTTCAACCCGTCTTCCAGACTAAAGACTCCGGCAACGCAGGCTGCAACGTACTCCCCGACGCTATGCCCCATCACAATGGCTGGTTCGATGCCCCAAGAGCGCCATAGTTCCGTTAAGGCATACTCCACGGCAAACAGGGCAGGCTGCGTGTAGGCTGTTTCATTGAGCAGCAGCGATCGCGCGGCTTCTGTTGGATAGAGTACCTCCAGCAGCGGATGGTCTAGCACTGGACGCAAGATTTCAGCGCAGCGATCCAGCGATCGCCGGAAGGTCGGCTGAGTTTCATAAAGCTGCCGTCCCATTCCAACAAATTGAGCACCTTGACCCGTAAATAGGAATACTGTTGGTAGACGATTGCTTGACAAAGAATGGCGGTGCGTTTCAACCCAACTAGACGGATCCAATAGAGATTCCAACTGCGTCTGAAGCTGTTTTAGGGATTGGGTGGCGATCGCCAATCGCGTTGCAAAGTGCGATCGCCCCGTATTGGCTGTAAAACAGAGATCGGTCAATGACAGGGCTGAAAGCTCTGAGTGATCGCTCAGAAACCTGTGATAGCGCTGAACCAACTCGCGTAAAGCGCCATCATTTTTAGCCGATAGCGTTAGCAGATGCCAGGGGCGATCGGGTGCAGTGGAAGGGGCGATCGCCAGAGGTGCTTCTTCGACAATCACATGGGCATTGGTGCCGCCAAAGCCAAAGGAACTGACACCCGCCGTATAGGGATGAGCAGTTTGGGGCCAGGGTTGTCGTGTTGTGGCAATGGAGAAGGGGGTCTGCTCCAGCGCCAGATGAGGGTTGAGTTGGGTGCAGTGAAGCTGTGGCGGGAGTTCCTGATGTTGAAATGCCAACACTACCTTGATGAGCCCAGCAATGCCAGCCGCTGCCTCTAAATGGCCAATATTCGTTTTGACGGATCCAATTATGCAATGCTGATCGGCGCGACGTTGCCCCAACGCCACTTGCAGTGCCGCTATCTCAATGGGATCGCCCAGCGGCGTTCCCGTGCCGTGAGCTTCCACATACTGAATTTGGTCTGGAGCAATGCCCGCATTCTCCAGGGCCTGCGCAATCACCGCCTGTTGCGCGAGGCCATGTGGTGCCGTTAACCCGTTGCTGCGCCCATCTTGGTTAACAGCTGACCCGCGCACCACCGCCAACACCGTATCTCCATCGCGCAGCGCATCAGAAAGTCGCTTCAGCACAACAACCCCACACCCCTCGCTACGCACATAGCCATCGGCAGCGGCATCAAAAGTCTTGCATCGGCCATCGGCAGCCATCATTTGAGCTTGGGAAAAGGTAATCGTCAGATCAGGAGACAGCAGCAAATTGACTCCGCCTGTCAGGGCAAGATTGCACTCTCGATTCAGCAAACTCTGGCAGGCGAGATGCACTGCCACTAATGATGAGGAACAGGCCGTATCAATGGCAAAACTAGGCCCTTTTAAGTTCAACGCGTAGGACAATCGATTTGCAGCAATGCTTAAAGCATTACCGGTGCCGCTGTAGGCATTGATTAAAGTCGCATCCCAGGCCGTATTTCGAGCAAGCAGCCGCGCATAGTCACTGTTGCTGATGCCTACAAAAACCCCGGTTTGACTGTCTGCCAATTGGTCTGGCGCAAGTCCGGCATGTTCGAGGGCTTCCCAGGCAACCTCCAGTAAGAGCCGCTGTTGGGGGTCAATCTGCTCAGCCTCCCGTGGCAAAATGCCAAAAAATTCGGCATCAAACTGATCAATCGCATCCAGAAAACCGCCCCACCGGGTATTCATCTTGCCTGCACAAACCGCTTCAGCGTTGTAGACTCGATCAACATCCCAGCGATCGCCTGGCACTTCTGTAATTGCATCGACTCCTTGACACAGCAAATGCCAGAAAGCAGCTGGATGATCAGCCCCTGGAAACCGACAGCCCAAACCAATAATGGCAATCGCGTCCCGCGTTGGAGGATCAGGCGTTCCGGTTGAAATTTGAGAAATCTCGTTCTGTTGTGGGGTTGGTTCATCAGCGAGATGCTGAGCTAACGTTGCAATCGTGGGATAGTTATATACCAACGTTGGAGAAAGTCTTCGCCCCAACCACTTTTCAAGGTCTCCAGAAAGATGAACAGCTGCGACAGAATCTAACCCATAGCTAGAAAAGAGAGCATGTCGATCGATTTGTTCTGGACTCAGATGCAAACGAGGAGCAAGTTGGTTTACCAACCAGACCTGGATGACTTCCGGCGTTCGTGCTGGAGAAGGTCGCTCAAGGGGCTTTCGCAACTCATTCACGTCTACCCCAAAATCTTGATGGGATTGCGCTGTGAGATCAATTTCACTCACAGTACGATTACTAATCGCACTATTTTTTAAATACAATTTTAGATTGTCTTCATCACTCCAATATCCGACCAATTCAAGCGATTCAGCTAAAAACATTTGCTTGCAAGCTTGGCGTTGAATCTTGCCACTGGAGGTCTTGGGGATACATCCTGTTTTGAGCAATGCGATCGCATGAACTTGTAAATCATACTGTTCGGCGATCGCCCGACGAATGGCGATCGCAACTTCCTCTATAGGCGCAGTTCGTAGAGCATGGCGTTCGATTTCTTGCACGATAACCAACCGCTCTTTGTCTTCCAGGTCAATTGAAAAAGCAGCACCACAGCCTAAACGCAATGCTGAATGGCTATGCTCTACTGTGAGTTCAATATCCTGCGGATAGTAGTTACGGCCACGAATAACGATCAAATCCTTTAAGCGTCCGGTGATAAAAAGCTCATCGCCTTCTAGAAAACCGAGATCACCTGTTCGCAAAAACAGTTCACGATGAGATCCTGCAAGGGAGGCTTGAAAAACATCTTGTGTCTTTTCAGGTTGATTCCAATATCCTTGGGCAACACTTGGCCCTGACACCCAGATCTCACCGATGTGATTGGCTGCACAGTGCAATTGCGTTTCTGGATTCACAACTAGAATGGAGTGATTTGCAACAGGTTGGCCACAGCTAACCAACGTTTGACTCTCTGGTTCAGCTTCATCTGTAGCGATCACTCGATGTTCTGCAAGTGCTGTTTTTTGGACGACTTTCAACACAGGAGGCGATCGCCTTTTCCCTCCGGCGATCATCAAGGTTGTTTCTGCCATGCCGTAGCAGGGATAAAAGGCGTCCCACCGAAAGCCACAGGGGGCAAAGGCTGCCGCAAACCGTCTCAGCGTTTCGGCTCGCACAGGTTCTGCCCCAGTAAACGCAATCTCCCAACTGCTCAAATCTAGACTAGAGCGTTCTTCGGGTGAGATTCGCTGAAGACACAACTCATAGGCAAAGTTAGGCCCACCACTGGCGACGGCTCGATACCGAGAAATGGCCTGAAGCCAGCGAATTGGCTTTTGGAGAAACATCACCGGGGCCATTAACACGACAGACGCACCCGAATACAAAGGTTGAAGCAGCCCCCCAACCAAACCCATATCATGATAGGGAGGTAGCCAAATTACCCCACCAGTTTCAGTGGTGTATTCAAATCGATCCCGGATTAGCGCCAAATTATGTAGCACATGGGCGTGCGTGAGCATGACACCCTTAGGTGAAGCAGTTGAGCCAGATGTATATTGCAGAAACGCAAGAGTGCCCGGTGTGAGTAGCGGTTGTTGCCACTGATCGGCTATTTGAAGCTCAAGGGTATCGGTGGCAACCCAGGTTAAATGGCGCAGATCTGGCAGGGACGCAGTTTGGTGCTTTAGACTATTGAGAATCGTGCTGGTTGTGAGCACTATGGAAGGCTGAGCATCGTCGGCGATCGCCTGCAATCTCTCCAGCGAGCGGTTTGGGCGAGGCGGATACGCCGGAACGGCGATCGCACCTGCATATAGGCATCCAAAGAATGCCGCAACATATGCCAACCCTGACGGAAAAAGTAACAAGATACGCGCTCCGTCTGCGTTTAGCGTTTGCAAAAACGCGGCAATAGCACGAGCCTGTTGATCAAGCACCTGATTGGAAAGAGATGTTGCTGCTGTTTCACCATCCTCTAAGAAGGTGTAAACCGATTGGTTGGGCTGCTGCTGTGAACGATGTTGCAGTAACCCTACAAGCGTAGAAATACATCCGAAATCACTCAAAATTCTGTCACTGGAACTAATCACCGTGCTATGCCCCGTTAAAAGTTTGAGCTAGGTTAAATGATGTTGAGCCAAAACCTTTAGCCTGAGGTAATTCCAAAACCCAGCATGATTACAACGATTTGCTTAGGCAATCTCCTAAGGGCTTAAGACTCGTGCGCTTTGCACAACGTCTATAACGGTATACAGTACGCAAGCTCAACGCCATTAGAAAAACGTACTATTTGCAGACTGCGCGTACTAATAAGCGTTTAAGGTAAATTTTTATAAGGAACGGATTGATGTCTTTAAATTTTTTCTAGGCCAATCTTTCAGCTCTCTATCAGGTTAGAGGGCACTTTAAATAAAGTGGATGGAACGGATCAATTTTTCGCGCTTCGCATGGGCAAAATCAACCTACAACGTGAAGCAGCGTCCTCTCAACGTATTATTTGCATCCTTTTGCAGATTTTGCAAGACACTATTGAAATCTTTTCCTAAGAAGTTTGGTTCTCGTTGCTGCTATCCAAATTCCTCTTTTTTTGCAAAGCTCTAATGGCTGTCGCTTCAAACTCGTGACATCTGGCGATCGCTTATAGTCTAAATCCTTAATTTGACAAGGGGTTTGAGCCTTTGTAAAAGGAACTTTGGATTCGCACATTGAATTTGTAGGGGCGCTTAACTCCCTCAGGAAATGGAGCGATTCGGCATTTTCTTAAATTTAAAATTTGAACTTGACAAGAAACTGCTTTCGATAGAGGATTGTGCACGTGCCTAAGTTCTTGCAAGCTATTCTCATTTAGTTGGGGTATTTTTGCATCATCAGGGCAACGAGGGGCTGGATTTTCCTGCGGTTTAAGGCCGGTGTTAGGGGTCGGATTTTCCGTGGGCAAGGCGCACCGGAACGATCAGTTTTTCCAGCTACTTTAACGAAGGTGTGTTCTAAACCACGCTCAGCTCAAAACCCGTAGCGTTCCTCACAGGGAAACGATCGGTTCGGACGTGGTTGGGGTTTAGCTAGGTATTTGTGGTGATGTAAGGAGGATGTGTGAGCCATTGGTTTTCGGTGGGGGTTTTGGGAGTTGGTGCGATCGCAGTGGTCATGGCTCAACCTGGGCTGGCTGATGAGATCTTGTCTACGACATCTGATACGGAGATTTCTCCAATAACATCTGAAACGGAAATTCCTCGGTTGCAGAACACAGAGGCGATCGCAACGACCGTTGACGAGTGGGCTTCCCAAATTTCAGCTCAAGATATTGGAGGTATTGAAGCAAGAGAAACAGACCTGCTTTCCCAAGCTATTGTTCAAATTACTGGTGTGCGTCTTGTGCCAACCGAGGGCGGGGTCGAGATTGTATTGGAAACAGCCGAGCAACTGCCAACGCCTGCTACGTCAGTGGTTGGTAATGCCTTGGTTGCAGATATTGCCAACGCGACGCTCGTGCTTCCTGACGGGGGAGAGTTTCAGGAGGTCAGCCCTGCTGAAGGAATTGCCCTAATTTCCGTCGCCAACTTGCCCAATAATCGAGTTCGAGTTTCTGTGACCGGTCAAGATGCTCCTCCGGTTGCCGAGATTACTACTGTTGAGCAGGGCTTGGCCTTTAGCATCGCACCTGGAGTCGAGGCGGGAGCCACTGACAGTGACGCTATTCAAGTGGTGGTGACGGCAACTCGCACGGAAGAAGACATCCTGAACGTGCCCCGTTCCGTTACCGTGATTGAACGCGAGGAGATTGAGGAAGCCTCGCTGCTGAGTAACAACCTATCGTCCATTTTAGGAACCCTGGTTCCAGGGTTTGGTCCACCCACGGCCACTGGCAGCACGCGCGCTCAAAACCTGCGAGGACGCGCCGCTCTAATTTTGATTGATGGCATCCCGCAAAATACAAACACCAGTTTTGGGACGGAGCTATTTGCGATCGACCCTACCGCCATTGAGCGGATTGAAGTAGTTCGCGGCCCCAGTGCCATTTATGGCAATGGGGCTACGGGTGGCATTATAAACATCATTACGCGCCGCCCCGTTGAAGAGGGTTTGGAGTCTGAAGTGGCCCTGACTCTGACCTCTGATTTGGTTAGCCAAGAGGAAGATGGATTTGGCTATGGCTTGGAATACGGATTTTCAGGCCGAGACGGCAATACTGATTTCCGGCTTGGCGCATCGTTTGATTCTGCCCGCGCCCTGTTTGATGCAGATGGCGATCGCATTCCTCCCAATGGGCTATCAAACGATAATCGACTGCTCAATCTTTTAGCCCGAGTTGGGGTTGATATTACCGACGAACAGCGGCTAGAGGTAACTTACAACATCTTCAACAATAATTTTGACAGCAATTTTATTTCAGACCCCGCAATTTTGCAGATCCCAGGTGAGCAAAAGGCGGGAGCGTTAGAGGTTGGCGACATCACATATGATGAAAGCCCTGAGCAAACGGTTCAAAATTTGAACCTGACCTACAGCCATGAGAATATCCTTGGCTCCCAGCTTGATGCTCAGGTTTACTATCGCACCACCGATTTGGTGCAGGTGATTGGTGATATTCGCGGGCTGTTTCCACCCGGAGCCTTTCCTGACGCTCCCCAACTGTTTCAGACAACGCTAGATGCCAGTGTGTTTGGGGGACGGTTGCAACTCGATACGCCCTTTTCAGAATCCTTTAGTTTGCTGTGGGGCCTCGATTACAACTACGAAGAAAATGAAGCGCCGTTTATTGCCCTTGATCCTGACGCATTTGACCAAAATCGAGAAGCACGCATTATCGGCAATCCGACGCAAACACCCTTTTACTCCCTAGACAGTTTAGGGCTGTTTGCCCAAATGCGTTGGGATATCAGCGATCGCTTGCTCTTCAGCGGGGGCTTACGATATGAAAACATCACGGCTGAGGTAGATGACTACACCGCTTCGCCATTTTCAAATGCTGTAGGCTCCCCCCCTGACATCCAAGGTGGGCAAATCAATGCCGATGATGTGGTCTTCAACGTAGGAGTGGTTTATAACCCTATTCCCGATATTGGAATCTTTGCCAACTTTGCTCAGGGCTTTTCAATTCCAGGACTCGACGAAGTTCTCGGCTTTTTACCCGCCGGAACCAACGTTGAAGACAGCTTTAGTCTTGAACCTCAAAAGGTCAACAATTACGAAATCGGAGTTCGTGGAGTTTGGGACGACCTTCAGCTTAGCCTTGCAGGATTTTTTAATGAGTCTCAGTTGGGTTCGGCTCTGATCGTAGACCCCAACGGGTTTACCGATGTAGTGCGGGCTCCCCAGCGTAACTATGGGGTTGAGTTTACGGCAGACTGGTCACCCAGCGATCGCTGGCAGCTTGGGGGGGCGCTGACCTGGAATGAAGGAGAATTTGATGCTCAAGACGATGGTAGCTATCTCGCCCTTAGTTCCGTAGATGTGCAACCCTTGAGCCTCACCCTCTACGTTGAAAACGAAACCTTACCCGGGTGGCGCAATCGCTTGCAAACCCTAGTGGTGGGAGGGCGCGATCGCGCCTTTGACGATGGCGTAGATCAGTTTGATGTTACGGGCTATACGGTACTTGACTTCATCAGCAGCGTGAGTTTAGGAGAGGCGGGACGACTGGAACTTGGCATCCAAAATTTGCTAAATGAACAGTACTTCCCGGTCGATTCTCAAGAGCGAATTGGCATTCAAGAAACTCGACGCTATGCAGCTCAAGGACGAGCTATCAGCCTCCGTTATGCCATTACTTTCTAAGGAGGATTCATGGTGATCATCAACGTTCAGCACTTTCAGCAAATGCTGCAAAGTAACCCAACGAAACGGTGGCGATCGCGTTGTTCCTTTACGATCCTGACTCTCCTCACCGCTCTAATTGTCGGGTGCACCGGCGGTTTTCCGCTGAGCCGTTCGCCAACGCCCGCGATCGCCCCCAGCGGCCCGGTGCGCACCATTGACCACGCAATGGGAACCACGCAGGTGCCCGAAAATCCCCAGCGGATTGTGGTTATTGATTCTGCTGCCCTCGATTCAGTCCTCGCCTTGGGTCTAAAACCCATCGGTTCCACCATTTATGGGGAAATTCCTCAATACCTGGGCGACCAAACGCAAGGAATTGAAATTGTTGGAGACGTAAATCAGCCCAATTTAGAAAGCATTCTCAAACTCCAGCCCGATCTGATTTTGGGAACAAAAGTTTCCGCAGGACGCATCTACCGCCCTCTCTCGCGCATCGCGCCCACAGTGCTCACCGAAGGGAGCGGCAGTTCCCTCGACTGGCCAGAAAACTTTCGACTATTTGCAGCCACGCTCGGTAAAACGGAACTGGGTAGCCAGCAAATTGACGCGTATCAACAGCGGGTTTCAGAGCTAAGAGCGCAGCTCAATCAGGTTCGAGACCAGCGCGTGGAAGAAACTGTGGTTTCGCTCCTCGTCACGGGGCAAGGAAGAGTAGGCTTTTACACCGAAAATAGTTTTCCAGGCTCGGTCTTGCGGGATATTGGGTTCGCTCGCCCCGTGGCTCAAACCAAACCTAAACGACGGGCCGCAATGGCTTCCCGTGAAGATCTCGATAGCCTGGATGGAGATGTCATCTTTTTGATTCATTCTCCTCAAAGTGAGGATAGTCTGGCGTTGGAAGCGTTTACCGCTGACTCAATTTGGTCGCAGCTCAACGCGGTGCAGCAAGATCAAATCTATCAAGTTGATAACGAAGTCTGGATTGCAGGGCGCAGTATTTTGGCGGCGAATCAAATCTTGAATGATATTTCTCAATCCCTGTTAGGCGATCGCCCCAATTCATAGTTAGGGCTGACTAAAATCGTACCCATTCCAGGAGCATTCATCATGAATCCAGATGAGCAAGAAGACACAACCCTCTATAAAGTTGTCGTTAATCATGAAGAGCAATATTCCATCTGGCCAGCCCACCGCGAGAATCCGCTAGGCTGGCGCGATGCTGGCAAAACCGGCCTAAAGCCCGAATGTCTGGAATACATTCAAGAAGTTTGGACCGATATGCGGCCTTTAAGCCTGCGCAAAAAAATGGAAGCCGCCACCCGCAATGAAACCTAGATTCCACGCTTCCACCGCTTGGGTAACATGCCCTACCCCCAAGCCTGACGCTCACTTACGGCTATTTTGCTTTCCCTACGCGGGCGGTAGCAGTCTCAACTTTCGCAGTTGGGCAGATCATCTACCAGCCACCGTTGAGCTTTGCCCCATTGAGCTACCTGGACGAGGGCCTCGGATGCAGGAAAAACCATTTACCCAACTGCAGCCCCTCATCCAGGCGATCGCCCCTGCTCTAATTCCCTACCTCGATAAATCCTTTGCTTTTTTCGGTCACAGTATGGGAGCGTTGGTCAGTTTTGAGCTTGCTCACCTGCTCCGTAAAGACTTTGGATGCAGCCCCTCCCATCTATTCGTGTCCGGTCGGCGCGCTCCTCAGCTGCCCGATCCAGATCCACCCATTCACACCCTCCCTGATGCTGAATTTATAGAAGAGTTGCGTCGTCTCAACGGTACCCCTGAAGCGGTATTGCAACATGATGAACTGATGCAGTTGCTGTTGCCCACATTGAGAGCAGACTTTGCCGTGCTCGAAACCTATCGCTATACCCCCGCACCGCCATTCGATTGCCCAATCACTGCGTTTGGTGGCTTACAAGATCAAGACGTTGGCAGTGAGCCGCTTGGTGCTTGGCGAGAGCAGACTTGTGCTGACTTTTCGCTACATCTGTTTCCAGGTGATCACTTTTTTTTGCACAAGGCTCAGTCTTTGTTGCTCCATTCTCTCAATCAAACGCTAATTCAACGGTTTTAAGGTGGATTTTTTACGCTCATCGATCACAAAAATCTACCTTCTGGCGGTTGGCGACCGATCTTTGCGCTTCATGCTCACACACAGAATCTGAACGCATCGCCCTGTAAAAAACAATGACAACCCTTGCAATTGCTCCCTCGACTCTGTGGGTTCCTCCACCCGCATCACTGAGCCTGAGTTCCCCCGATGTCCATCTATGGTGCGCTGCTCTAGATCGCGCTGGAGAAGACATTTTGCAACTCTATCAAACCCTTAGCGACGATGAACGCGATCGCGCTAACCGATTTCATTTTGAGACGGATCAAACCCGTTTCATTGTTGCTCGGGGGCTGCTCCGAAATATTCTCAGCCGTTATCTTAACCTTGATGCAAAACACTTCAATTTTGCTACGAGAGCAACGGAAAGCCTGCTTTAATTGCAGAGCAAAATGAGAACCGCTTGCAGTTCAACTTGTCCCATTCTCAAGGTTGGGCGCTCTATGCGATCGCTCAAGATCGAGCGATCGGTGTGGATATCGAGTATGTTCGTCAGAATTTTGCGTGGCATGAGATGGCAGCACGCTGTTTGACTCCAAGCGAATATGCGGTATTGCAAACTTTGCCGAGTGATGTCCAGTGTCGGGCATTTTTTACCGCTTGGACGCGCAAAGAAGCCTGATCTTAAGGACAAAAGGGTTGGGGCTTTCAATGCCATTAGATCATGTTGAAGTTACGCTCACTCCCGAAGAAACAGCCGTTCTCTTAAATGTGCACCATCATCCCCAAGAGCCAACGCGCTGGCTTCTACAGGATCTTGATCTCGCAGCAGGGTATGTTGGTGCAGTCGCAGTCGTGGGCGATTGCTTGCGTCAGTTGAATTATTGTTTTAATGGCAATTCTCGTTCCGAGAGGCTATGCCAACGCTATTAGCTTGCTGATAGTTAACTCTTCATATCCTGAAATTACTTCCATTATTAGTCCCTCAGTAGCAGATAAAAAAGCTGCTATGGCCAGTTCAGCCACAGCAGAAATTCATTTAGAATATCTCACAGAGATAAATTGAATTACTCGTCATTATCCAGTCCATCGTCATCGAAATCAAAGTCCTCATCGTCTAGCTCCGCATCCGATTCCTCCAGATCATCCAGAAAATCTTCATCCTCTTCAAGCGGTTTGCTCTTTCGGGGAGATTTAGTATTCAAGTTTTTGGTAGCCACACCATTCTTCTGAGGTGGCAATACCTCTACTTCAACCGCTTCTACCTCACCTGGCAAGGCAGGCAGAGATTGAGGTTCCGTGAATCCTGCGATCGCATCATGCTGCTGCCAAATTAATGCTTTTGACGTAGGAGTGCCCAAATAGAGGAGCGGTAGGGTCTCGATCGTCGGTTTGGTATATGCCACCGTCTTACAGCAGTCGTGTTTGTTTTTGCCCTCCCCTTCCTTGACGGCTTTGAACTCTACCTCCAACACGCCCAAACTCCGCCACTTGTCATTTTTGCCACTGAACGGCACGTTGAAGTAGTCCGCAAATGTTTTTTCCAACGCACGGTAGAATTCCTCACGGGCCGATTTAAAGCTCCAAAGCGCGACATTTTTGAATCGCACCACGATTGGCATTGTATGCAGCGGCCGATTATCATCGTCTAGAAACAGCAGTGCATGTTCTGAACAAACATCCATTGATTTCTTGTCAAGACTATTGCGGTACTCGTCATAGAGTCCAACCACCGTGCCACCTAAATCTTCCACATCCGACTTATAGCGAATGTATTCGGGCACAAACGCCAGCACGAGCAACCGGGCTTCCGTAATCAAAAGACCCGTCACATCTTCAGTGAAAGTAACCGTCGTGAGGTCATCTTCATCCGGCATCGCAAGCCAGCCTGCTTTCTCCAACTGATCGATCGGAATCAGAATCCCAGCGGGCTTGTCATTAACCACAATGCCATAAGGCAACTGCGGTCGGCGCACCTGATTGTAGCCATCGCTGAGTAGATCTGTGTCAACCTCAAAGTCTTCTGGCTCCGTCCTGTCGGTTCGAGCCGCACGAGAGTTGGTTGCCGCAGTTGATTTTGGTGATTTGGGAGTAGCCGTCTTAGCACCCGTTCTGGCAGTGCTGGTAGAGCTATTTCTAGAGTTCGTTGGTTTAACCATTGCAGTGCAGCCAAATGAGTTATCCCAACGCTGAGGCGTTAGCCTGAGACGCCATCTGAAAGAGAATTTGGGTATTGAGCCTCGGGAAATCGCGAACTGACAAGTCAGCGCAAGCTATCGCATTGCCTCACCCCCTAAAAAATATCCAGGTAGCTGATCCACTCACCAACCTGCAATCGTTAGGATTTTCGCTAGAATCTCAGCCTTTTGCTATGTCTCTCCCCTTGCCGACCCATTGGAACTCCCTTTCTGGCAGTAAAAGTCCCCCATCTACTGCTTTGATTCAGGTGCCGTCCTATTCCCAACCATTGGCAGCGATCGACTTTGGCAAAATGTTTCAGCAATACAACAATCCCCAGGGCTGGATGATGCTGGGTGGGTTGGTGGTCGTATTATTGCTGCTCCGCATCAGTGGATCGAGTAAGGGCAAAATTACTACGGGCAAACTGTGTGGCACAGCGGAGAAACTCGCTGCAACCAGCCTCTCACTTAAACAAATCCGGGAACGCAAACACAACAAAGTAACGCTCTGGTCTGGCACACCTCGTTATTGGGCAAAAGGAGCAGGTTGCGGCGTGATAACAACAATACAAACCACATTGGGAGCATCCCCAACGGTTTGGTTTCCCAGTGCTGAACGAGGTACGTTGGTCATTGGCGCTCCTGGCTCTGGAAAAACGTACTCCACAATTGATCGAATGCTCGAAAGTGCTATGCAACAGGGCTTTCCTATTTTGCTCTACGACAAAAAGGGCGATCAGATGCGCCTCCATGCCCCCCTGGCAGCGCGTTATGGGTATCAGGTCAGAGTCTTTGCACCAGGAGAAGCCTTCAGTGGCGTGATTAACCCGTTGGATTATATGCGGGATGCACGCGATGGAGTGATGGCAGGGGAGATTGGTAAAGTCATTAATCGCAACGCCAGAGAGGGGGATGGCGGGCGGAGCGATGAATTCTTCACCAAGGCAGGAGACTTGCTGGCAAAGGCATTGCTACAACTGGTCAAAGGTTCCCGTTATCCCGATATGGCGATGCTCTACGCCGTATTGCGCCTGCCTAACTTGGTGCATCGAATTGATTATGCGGTGCAATCCAAACAATTGGATGAATGGGTCGCTACCTCTTTTGTACAGTTCCTCAGTGCAAAGGACGCTGAAAAAACAATCTCTGGTATCCTAACGACCGCCGCAGGCACCTTCTCATCGTTCATTCAGGCAGACCTGCTCCGCGCCTTTATTGGCAAATCCACGATTCCAACTCGCTTGGAAGGACGAGAGCTTGTAGTGTTCAAGTTGGATGATGAGCGTCGCAGTGTGGTGGGTCCGCTACTGGCTGCTGCGATTCATCTGATGATTGTGGGCAATCTCAGCACACCTCGCAAAGACCCGTTGATTATCTCTCTAGACGAGTTGCCTTCGATCAAGCTCGATCGCCTGCCGCAATGGATTAACGAATACCGTTCCAATGGCGCTTGTTTCATATTAGGCATTCAAAGTCTGGATCAACTTTATGACATTTATGGAGACAAGATGGGTGCCGCGATCGCCTCTGCCTGTAGCACCCACGTTTTATTCAATCCCGGTAATCATAAAACGGCTGAGGACTACTCAAAACGGTACGGTGAAAAAGAAGTGCTGATCAAAAATCGAACGACAGGGCGATCGCTCGGTGGACAAATGAGCCGCTCAATTAGTTGGAGTGAAAATCTGCAAAAAATGCCGGTGATCAGCGCCGATGAAATTCTCAAATTCCCTCAAGGCAAATGCGTGATCACCAGTCCTGGCTATAGTTCAGGCGGACAGGCTTCGATTCCTTATCCGTTGATTGTTCCTGTCTCTAAATCGGATGAAAAACGAGCAAAGGAAAGTGAAGGTCTATGGGAATCACAAGTGAGAGCAGCTTTAGAAAGTCAAGTAATCCTGCCAAACGTAGATGCATTAACGCAAGCTTTGTATGAACGAATTGAAGAAGCGGAGCGTATGCTGCCACTTTCTGGTGAAGAAGAAGCATCAGCGCCTTCACCAAAAAGTGGTGTTGAAACTGATGCACTCGATCATTTCCCTAAACGAACGTTTACAACACCAGGATTACAAGAATAGCTCTGTTATGAAAACAAACATATCAACGATTTTGTCTACGATCCAAACTACGAATCTGCAATTCTTGCCACCAGGTTGTACTCCGTTCTGTCAATCCTTCTAATCGATAAAGCCACTGATAGGACTGTTCTTCCGTTTGGACACACCACATTCCAACAACTGTTCCAACTTCCTTGGTTGTTCTTACTTTAACAATTTGGAAGAAAGAGAACTCTGGCACTGGAGCCGTTGGATGCAAGACTGGAATTGCGCGTGTAGGATCATTTGATTGATGCGTTCGGCTTTGCCGACTTGAAGAGTCTCGCGTTGTCATGAGTAAACACCTCGCATTATCTTAAAGGCAGAAATGGATGTAAAATAGCGCTGATTCTTTGCTACAGAGACACTTCTGGAATTGCATCTAAGTTCAGCAGCACCGAATAATCAGTGTTCGTGTGGATTTCAGGCACTGGAAGCTTGGTAGGCTGAGTCAGGAGTTGCATTAACCACTGCTGCGTTTGCTCTTGTTGTTCTTGATCCCACTGCAATCGGAGTTTTTGAGCTGGCAGAGATGGATGAAGTACCAGAACAATCAGGGATAACTTCTCTGGAGGAATGGCGTAATGCACAGCTATCGCCCAAAGTTTTACAGCATCTTGCCAGGTTGGTTTTGCAGAGCGAATTGCCCATTCATAAAGTCTGGGCATCCCTCGTCGAAGACCATAGTTAACCTGAACTTGAATGAAAATTGGAGCGTCCCCAGTCCTCAGAGGAGCAACCATTGGTACATCAAGCCAGAGTTTTTTCCTACCCTGGAAAAGCTCTGGAGCCAGTTCTTGGACTTCAGCGACCCATCGAGCCATCAATGGATGGGCATTCAAAAGAGGTTGTACTGGCAGTCCCAGAAATAGCTGTTTCATCAACAACTGGAAATTGGCTGGATCTGCTCGATCAAATGCAAATTCTGATTCATGAGTACGTAATCCCAAAAGAGGCTGTTGACGTTGATGAACCTGATGCAGATCAGCCAGCGTAAAAAGTGCCATAGGTAAGAAGGGATAACTATCCTACCTATGCGGCGGTTGTCGCCGCTACAGTCTCTATCTAGGCAGTAGAGGCTCGGTTTGTTGGGCAGCCAGACTGGCTTTTAACAGCGTTTCCCAGGTGCGATCATCCAGTTGTCCCATTGCTTGAATGCAAGCTGAAAATTGCTGCCACTTCTCTTGAGCATGTTGAAACTGTGGATCAAACCCGGTTACGTGACAGAAAGTGTCAAATCCGTTATCCCAGTAGAAGGTGCCAAGCGCTTTTCTTAGTTGATGAAATTGAGCAGGTTCCATAAGTGTTGCTAAAAAGGATATCAGAACTGCCCATTTACCCCGTTAGGGGAGAAAAAAGTACTGTCTGAATTCAGACAGCATTAACTGGCTCGAAATTTGAACCACAACGTTGTGGTTCGGGAAGTTGTCGTTTTTGTGGGAGATCGTTGTAATTAAGTTTCAGGTTGCGGCTGGTTTTGATTGAAATCATCAGCGACATAGCAGTAAATCGTTGTCTAATTGCCCGTTGGTTGCAGCCAGCCCGTTGAGAATATTGCCATTGAAGATGCCTTTGCCAAAGATCAGGTCAACTTCTGCCGCTCGAAAGGGTGGAGCAATCTTATTCTTTACCACCTTAACTTTGACCCGAATGCCGTGTTCCTCACTCCCTCGCTTCAATGTCTGAATCCGGCGAGTATCCAACCGCATTGAAGCGTAGTATTTGAGCGCATGACCGCCTGTAGTTGTTTCAGGATTACCGTAAACTACACCAATCTTGAAACGCAGTTGATTCAGAAAAATCACGGTGCATTGACTATGCAGGCAATTCATTAAGCGCCGGAGGGCTTTGCTCATCAACCAGGCAATAGAAGTTGTTGGAAAATCGCCCATATCGGCTTGAAGTTCTGCCTCTGTAACCAATGCAGCTACGGAGTCCACCACAATCAGATCAACACTCTTGGAACGCACCAGTTGCTCAACCAGTTCCATTGCCATCTCACCGCTATCAGGCTGACTGACCAGCATTTGATCGATATCAACCCCGATCGCAGCGGCATAAAGTGGATCGAGGGCGTGTTCCATATCGACAAAGGCAGCCATACCTCCAAGCTTTTGCATTTGGGCGATCGCCTGTAATGCCAGTGTGGTCTTGCCGCTACTCTCTGATCCATAAATTTCAATAATGCGCCCTCTGGGATAGCCACCTCCCAATGCCAGATCCAGTTCAGTTGAGCCACTGGAGAAGGTTTTCACGTTCATATGACTGGCATCCCCCAGGCGCATGATGGAACCATTGCCAAATTCTCGGTTGATCGTTGATAGGGTGTGCTCTAGATCCGATTTCTTGCTTACCAGTTTGTTAGCCATAGTTCTCAAAAATGAACAACCGACCTCCATTTCTGAAGATCGATGGATGTGCAGCGATAGCTGATGGTTGATCAGTTGATCAGGAACTAATTTCTGTCTCGGTCTGTGTGGTGGGTAAAGCGTTTCTCTCAACCAGAGGCTCTGCCAACGCATCCAACAACACCAACCCCAGTTGCTTCAGCAAAGCCGTGTTGCCATCGGGACAACCATGTTGAATCAAGCACTTGGCACAACCCGCATCACAATCACAGCCACGGGCGATCGCAGCAGCAGTACTCGCAAGTTCAGCTATATGTTTGAACACAGCTTCAGAAGCCCCATTCCCACCGTCGCTGGTGTCGTAGAAATAGCCTGCGTAGTAGTTGCGATCGCCAGCCTCCTTAACTACCGAAAAGTTCACCTCTCTAGGGTCAACTCTGGCAAATAGTTGGAGCGATCGCAGAATTTGATGTCCAAAGCTGTGTATGGCGATCAGGCTACTGGGATGTTCCCATAATTGCTGATAGCCGGGTGGAATTGGCTGCCCACTACGACTCAAGCTAGTTCTTGCTTCTCTAGCAAAGGTTTGGAGATAGTCTTGTGCAGTGGAATCAATCGCCACTTTGACAATGGGGGCTGAAAATTGAGTGCGGTAGGGCTGCTCAAAACTTTCCTCAGACAGGGTTTTGATCAGCAGTGCCTTGCGGGTTGGCTTGCTGCAAAGTGGACAACGGCGCTCGTCTGGTAACGGCTCTTTGTAGTTCAAACACCGTCGGTTCAGACAGGTCTGTTCATAGAGCTGTGTCATCAAACTGTAACCGCTGGTGATATGGCTGACTTGCCCATAGCTGAGTTCAAGCGTTAGGACGGCAGGTAAATCAGCATTCCCATCCGCACCAGAAAATTTTAACGGTAAGGTGACCGCATTGGTTAACGCCTTCAGGCTGCTGGTTTCCGACTGAGTAAAAGCAACCGTGAACAAGGGACTTTCCGGCACTTGTTTCAGCATTGCCTGCTTACTGGTCAAGTCGAGCGAGATGCACTGATAGGTCAACATTTGTCCGTCGCCATCTTGCCGTTTATAGATAGCATGGGGATGCACTTCCCGATGGGCAATATCCTCCGACACTTCCTCCAGTGCTTCGCCCGACTCGGCATCCATCAGTTTGACGGTCGTTTGAGACACACCTCCCCGAAAGTTGACATCTTTATGCGGGTAGCCCCGCGCCCATAGCCCATTACGCCCTTTGTTGAGGTGCCCCTGAGCCATTAAAAGCTTTGCAACTTCGATCGCAGCACTCCCAAAGTAATGCTTGATTTTGCTGGTGGGAATGCCCGTTTCTGCGGCGGCACAGAGAAGATGTTTAGCCGCAAAGATAGGATATTCGTCATTAAAGAAAACATCCTCCGCTTCACCAGAGATCAACAGTTCTGGATGCTCTGTGATGTAGCGATCGATCGGATTAAGAGCATTGGGAATCAGCACTGTCATTCCCGGTTTGACACGTCCGGCTCGACCACTGCGCTGCTGATATGCCATCTTGGAGCCGGGCCAGCCCCGTAGAACACAGCACTCCAGCTCAGGTAGGTCAATGCCCGCTTCTAAGGCTTCCGTCGCAATAATCCATTTAATGATGCCGGACTGGAGTTGTTGAACTACTTCAGCGCGACGCTCTGGACTGATGCCGCCATAGAAAGCAGCCACCCGGTTTGACTTCAGCAGTCCCGTTAGATCCCTGACACTCCGGCGCGAGTTGCAAAAGGCAATCCCGGACTTTCCCTGAGCTAACAAGAACTGAATAATACGAGCTGTATCCGAAGTAAGGTTGTAGCTGGGTTGAGTCACAACCACCTGGCGATGGGGTACCGCAGCTCCACTCCTATGAATCCAAATGAGAGGTTTTGGATCACGATTAGTTGGCTTCAGTCCCGCCAGCTTCTGGGCAAGCTGTTTCGGGTTGCCACAAGTTGCACTCAGAAAGATGAATTGCACCTCTCTGGAGCGACCGCCATAGTGATCCATTGCTAGCCGAATGCGACGGATCAGCCAAGCCATATTGGCTCCATAGCTGCCTGAAAGCGTATGTGCCTCGTCGATCAGCACGTAGCGCAATTGCTGATAGAAGGTTGCCCAACGCTGCGATTTCCAGGCTTGCTTAAGTTGAAAGTGAATCAGTTCTGGCGTGACTCCCAGAATGTGGGGATCGGATGCGAGAATTTGCTCCCGTTCTTCGGTCTTCACATCCCCTGTCATCATTGCCAATACAGGGCGGGAGACAACAGGTATACCTGAAAGCAGCTCCGAGATCTTATGGAACTGATCCAACGCCAATGCGCGAAGTCCATAAAATGCCAATGCCCGATGTCCTGCATTCATGCAACCTTCTAAAATGCCGGGGTAGGTGCTGAGTGTTTTGCCGCTGGCAGTGGGAGAGGTGAGAATCAGACTCTTGCCTGCACAAATGGCTTGCAAAGCCTTGAGTTGATGGGAGTATAACTGGTGAATGCCTTGAGTATGAAGGGCTACAATCAACTCAGGTGGTAAATCAGCAGGAATTTCCTTTAAATCTGGCTCCTGTGCAGGAATGGTTTGCTGCCAGAGCAAGTCTTCTCCCAAGAATTCAATGATATCGGTTGGTTCAGAGGGGCTATCGCTCGTTGAATCAGGGCTTTCTGCAATAGAAGTTGTCGGTGGTGTCCAAAAGCTTTGGAGCAGAGCACCGTAGTTCGGTGTAGTTGTCATGGTCGTTGGCTTCGCTCACTGCCCCAAAACATCCCCCATAGGGGAAAGGCTCTTTGTGCTATTCTATTAAGAATAAGTTTCAATAGAGTGAATAGAATTAAAGTATGCAATCGCCTGTGGTCAAGAGACCTTTTTGCCCTATGTAGGTAAATCCCAGGTTCCATGTTTAAGCTCTAAGAGGATGTTTGAAAAGTTGTAGGGGGTCAGATGTTACGCCAATCGCCTTATCATGATCCGGATCATAGCCAGGTAAATAAAACGTTTCCGATGTTTCTGGCAGCAACTCATAATCTCGGACTAAACGCCGACAGCCCATCAGCCAACCGAACGTGCGTTCCACGACCCATCGCTTTTTCAGCAACACAAAGCCTTTTGGTTTGCTCTGGTCGTGGCACCACCTGGACAATCCAGCGACAAACATCCATCACCCACATCATGAACGGAGCGCCGT
>JAAUTN010000377.1 GCA_012031415.1 Leptolyngbyaceae cyanobacterium SM1_4_3
ACATTTTTAGCGGAGCCAAATCATTAGGGCAGCAATGTGAATAAAATCCCAAGAAAATTGCGCTTTAACTTATCAAAGCGCGAAAATATTCTTCGATATCGCTTCAATTTGTTGAATAAACACTCAATCCAATGCCTCTCTTTGTATTGTTCCCGATTGTATTCCCGCTTTTCTTTACGGTTCTTTTTGGGAGGCACAACCGCTTCTGCTCCTTTTTCCTGAATTAATTGCCGCAACCAGTCAGCATCATAAGCTTTGTCGGCAATGACGTATTCTGCTTTTAAATCGGCTATGAGTTCTTCAGCCTGAGTTACTTCGTGAACTTGTCCACTTGTGACTAAAAACTTCAGAGGATTACCCAAACCATCCGCAGCTACGTGAATTTTACTACTAAATCCGCCCCGACTTCTTCCTAAACCTGTTGTGATTGCCCTTTTTTGAGCCAGCCGCGCAGGCATGAGCACGAACCACGGTACCATCTAAGAGAATACTCTCCAAATCCACAAAATCTGGACAAACTACTAACAAATCTGCCCAAATCCCATTTTTACACCAGTGGTTGAACCGTTTGAAAACGGAGTTCCATTTGCCAAATTGGGGCGGTAAATAACGCCATTGGGCACCAGTACGAGCGATCCAAAGAACGGCTTCTACAAAGCGACGGCAAGAAGATTCTTGACCTACATAAACCCTGGAATAGCTGGAAAGAATCTTAAGAATGGATTGCCACTGTTCATAAGAAAGTTGATAAAGCATGTACGTATGTCTATTGACTTCGACTGAATTCTAGCTAGAGATTTCTCAAAAGTTAACACAATCTAGAAACAATCGATACAAATTTTTCTAGATACAAAAGAACCCATTCGTGAAATCTTTCTGGAACCGTAACCAGTCTTGAATTGTGAATCATTTGAGAGAATTCCTGAGCAATCGATAAGGGAACTGTCAAATCTTTTTCAGACCACAGAATTAAACAAGGAGCTTGAATCTGAGGTAACACCGATCGCAAGTCTGCTGTTAATGAAAGAAACAAAGACTCGATTACTTGTGCGGGATTGAAGATGAGGTTGTGAAGGAAAACTTGAGGAATATCCACTAACAATAGCTTCAATTTTGGCAGAGACAGTTGGGCAGGCATTTCGATCGCTCGACGCAACAAGACTTCCAAAATAGAATCGACAGGAATCCCAGGGCTATCAACCAACACAAGACTCTGAATTCGCTGGGGTTCCAGGGCAGTCATCTCAATTGCAATGCCACCGCCCAACGAGTTTCCAATCACATGAACCTTCTCGATCGAGAGCGCTCTGATAAAATCCAGCAGCAGTTCTGCGTAGCTATCGTAATCTCCTAACGATCGCGAGCATTTTGACCGAGCAAACCCTGGTAGATCGGGAGCAATGATCGAATGGTGTTGAGCCAGAAGATTGAGAATTTCGTGGTAGGGTTCAGCCGAGATCGCCCAGCCATGAATCAACAATAATGGAGCTGCATCTGTTGTCCTTCCACCCTGCTGGTAAAAGATCGTGCATTCTCCTAAATCAACCTGCTTTTCAATCAATTTCGATTCCATGTCTGGCTGTTGGGTAACTGAACGGCTCGAACAAAGGATTTCCCTGCTGTCAGCGATAAGACTTACCGTTTCAGCCCCAGACAAGCTGCACTAAATGTCCGCACCATTTCTGCAAACTGCTGATTGCGCTCCATCAGTCCCATGTGTCCGGCAGGAGCTAATACAGCCAGGTCTGCTTGGGGAATTGTCTGGCTGATGCGCTGGTTGGCAAAGGGGCGAGTGGCAATATCAGATTTCCCGACTATCACTAAAGTGGGAACGGAGATGTGGTGTAAGGTCTCGG
The DNA here is from genome assembly GCA_012031415.1 of Leptolyngbyaceae cyanobacterium SM1_4_3. Classification (GTDB taxonomy): domain Bacteria; phylum Cyanobacteriota; class Cyanobacteriia; order Elainellales; family Elainellaceae; genus JAAUTN01. The sequence continues at coordinate 1,857 of JAAUTN010000377.1, forward strand.
TTTCATTGAATCTCAACATCGCCAGCGTGCCGCGTGCCAGGATGCCGGGGGATGCCTTCAGCCCGATCAAAGTGGAGAAATTAAGCTGCCCTCGGGTTTCTCTGCCTGTAAAGCCAGAAATCTCAGTGGTCAATAACGTAAACCCATTTAGATAGCTCAGCCAACTGGTGAGCCAGAGCAAGGGGGAAAGGGCGATCGACAGATGCAGCAATGGTTCCAGCACCGGCTTCTGCAAGGTTAATAGCAGGTTGCTGAGAATCGTGGTTTTGAGGGGATTGGTATAGGTCGCATCGACGACAATTAAGCCCGCCACTCGTCGTCCTAAATGCTCTGGAAACAGGCGGCAAAACGTCAGCAGGATCATGCCACCCATACTATGCCCCAGCAACATGACTGGCTGATCGCCTGCCACACTCAGAACGGCTTCCAGGTCGCGGGCATATTTCTCTAGAGAATAGTCGCGGTTTTTAGGTTTTTGAGATTTGCCTAGACCGGGTAAATCCCATACGATGACGCGAAACTGCTCGGTCAATTGCTTTTTGGCGTAGTACCAAACCAGGCTGTCAGGCCCCCAACCGTGGGTCAGGATGAGGGTGGGAGCTTGCTCAGAACCGTAAAACTCGACGTGAATTTCGCTGCCGTCCGGTCGGGCGAGCCGCTGAACTCGATCGCTGCGAATCGGTTTGGGTTCATCTTGACCGGGGCGACGAAACAGCAGAATCGGAAGAAATCCCAAACCTGACCAGAGCAGCAGGACTCCCCCCAGAACTAGCCAGCGATCGCTAACCAGTTCGCCTTCATACCATTGATGGAGAATGTAGCCTGCACCGCCGAGAAGGGCGATCGTCAGCAGACCCGATAGCCAGCGCAAGAGAAAATCGAGGGGCATGAGCATGGCATAGTCCATCCTTGTGGGTGATTCAAAACGAGATTAGGCGGAAATGCAACGCTGGTATAACCCCCTGAAGTTAGAATGTGCGATCGCTCCTCCTTTTTGTAGTTGAATGCGATTGTTCCATCAGGCTGGGGAGCGTGGTAACTAATTCGGCTAGCTCAACTGGCTTACTGAACTGCCTCTGGGCGATCCTGGCGCTATCTGCGAAGCAGCACGAGAGGACATCTGTTATTTCACCCAAAATAAGCAGTTCCTTCTAAAGGTAGATGCCTAACTAAACTTCTCTACTGTTTGATGACAATGCGTCTTCTGATCGATTATCAATCAGCGACTGGATAAGGTTTATGGCAACTACACCTGGCACCCCAATCGAACACCGGACTGACGTGAGCAAATTTATTCGCCAGTTACGTAACCTGCTGGAACTGACGCAGGCCCAATTTGCTTTGAAGTTAGGGGTCGCTTCTCCAACAATCGTTCGTTGGGAGAACAATAAAACGCAACCCTCTCAGTTGGCGCTCTTGCAACTGAAAGCGATGCTGCAAGAACTGACAAACTCATCCGACGAGGTGCAGCAAGCTTATGCTCAAGCTTTGTTGACAAAATACTTTGGCGAGAACTTTTAACAACCGTTAGGTCTGGTCATGTCATGCAGCCCTAAGAATCTCCTACCGCTCAAACTATGAAACACTTCGGTCAAAACGGATCGCCCTCTACCTAAGGCAGTTGAAAATCAGCAATTGAATGCAGGAATGCACCGGAGGTCTAGTTTGAAGCGGCAACTTTGGAATTACGGTGTGGCGATCGCCTCGCGCTGATGGCGCTGCTGTTGATGCTGGCAGTCGATCCCTACCTTCAGGTTAGAAATACGACATTTTTGATTTTCCACACTGCACTGACGCTGGCTGCTTGGTATGGCGGACGCAATGCGGGGATTCTAGCCACTGTATTATCAGCAATGCTGGCAACCTACTTTTTTGTTGATCCAATCCCCAGCTTGAATGTGACCTTTGCCAGTGGCGCAAGAATTTTGATATTTGTGCTTCAGGGCTGTTTGATTAGCGTTTTAGTGGGAGCATTACGCACCGCACAGCAGCAGAGCAAACGGAGTTTAAGACTTCAGGAAGCGGCATTCTATGAACAGCGAGTCGTCCTACGGGAACTCCAACAAGCCGAAGAAATCTTACGGCGCAGCGAAGAGCGGCAGGCTTTCTTACTGAAGCTCAACGACACACTCCGACCCCTGAGCGATGCTGAAGAGATCCAACATCAAGCGGCTTGTGTCTTGGGTGAATATCTGGGTGCAAACCGGGTGGCATACTTCGAGGTACGTGGCGCTGACTATGTAGTTGAGCAAGACTATGTCAATGGAGCCGATGCCCTTGCGGGTCGCTACCCGATCGATTCCTTTGGTGACAGACTGCTAGCAGCGTATCGGACAGGGCGGACTGTGTCTTCGTCTAATGTCGCTGGCGATCCCGACCTTGCCCCAGAGCAGCAATCCGCTTACGCCGCCATTCAGATTGGGGCATACATTGGCGTTCCCTTGGTCAAGGCAGGGGAATTTGTGGCGGGGGTGGCGGTTCACACGATCGCACCACGGGGCTGGAAACCGGAAGAAATTGCCCTCGCTGAAGAAGTTGCTGCTCGCACCTGGTCAGCCGTCGAACGGGCGCGTGCCGAAGCCGCCCTGCGCGATCGCGAGAATATGCTCGGCGGCATCATTGGCAGTATTACCGACGCGCTGATGATGATTGACAAAGACTGGCGGTATACCTTCGCTAACGAGGAGTTTTTGCACCGGATCGGCATGAGTCTGGCTGACGTGATCGGAAATAATGTTTGGGAACTGTTCCCGGCTGCCATCGGCAATGAAGCCTACACGCAACTGCACCGGGCGGTGGCTGAACGAATCTCCGTTGAATATGAGGTGTTCTATGCGCCATTTCAACGCTGGTATAGCGACAAGGCCTATCCCACTGCCGATGGGGGATTGGCAATCTATTCGCGGGACATTACCGAAGCGAAGCGCGACGAAGTCGTTCGCAAACAAGCTGAGGTAGAACTTGCCGAAAACGAAGCCTGCCTGCGGGGATTTGTCGAGGCAAATGTGGTGGGGATACTCTATGGCGACATCTACGGCAATATTTTTGAAGCCAACGATGAGCTACTCAGAATCGTGGGCTACACGCGGGAAGACTTACAGGCAGGCAGATTGCGCTGGCTCGACCTCACCCCACCTGAATATTTGCCGCTAGATGCAGAAAGGATCGCCGAGGCACGGGATCGAGGAGCCTGCACCCCCTACGAGAAGGAATATATTCGCAAAGATGGTAGTCGAGTGCCTGTGCTAATCGGCTACAGCCTGGTGGGATCAGCCAGAGAAGAATCGGTCGCGTTTATTCTCGATTTGACCGATCGCAAACAAGCTGAACAAGAACGGGAACGGTCGCTGCAACGGGAACAAACTCTGCGCCAGCAGGCAGAAATTGCAGAACGCAGACTAGATGCACTTTTGGAAAGCATCCGCGACGGTTTTGTTTTGTTCGATCACAATTGGTGTGTTGTTTATCTCAATTCTCAAGCCACGCTATCAATGCAAAATCCCGCGACGAGATCTTAGGCAGATGCTTTTGGGATCTCTTCCCGGATTTAGTGGGAACGGAATTTTACGATCGCCTGCATCAAGCAATGCATGACCAAACCCCAATCCAGTTCGAGTACCATTATGAGATTGGGGACACCTGGTTTGAGAATCGAGTCTATCCAGCCAATGAGGGAATCATTGTCCTGTGTTCAAACATCACCGATCGCGTTCAATTTGAACGCGATCGTGAACGCATTTTACAACAAGAACAAGCATCACGGGAGGCCGCGGAGAACGCGAACCGGGTCAAAGATGAGTTTCTGGCAGTGCTGTCCCATGAGTTGCGATCGCCATTGAACCCGATTCTGGGTTGGTCAAAGCTTTTACAGCAAGGCAAGCTTGATGCGACAAAAACCCAAACCGCGCTGGATACGATCGATCGCAACGCCCAGCTACAGGCACAGTTAATTGATGATCTGCTCGACATCTCCCGCATTCTATGCGGCAAACTGAGTTTAGATCAAAGTGCTGCTGACTTGAGTGTTGTCATTTCATCTGCCTTAGAAACGGTTCGTCTCGCCGCTGAAGCCAAGTCATTGCACATTCAAACCATCTTTTCGCCCAATATTGGCACCGTGTTAGGTGATGCGGGACGCTTGCAGCAAGTGGTGTGGAATCTGTTATCAAATGCAGTGAAGTTTACGCCCCAAGGCGGTCAAATTACGGTTGCATTGACCCTATCAGCCACTCATGCCCAAATTCAAGTGATTGATACGGGTAAAGGCATTCATCCTGACTTTCTGCCTCATGTGTTTGAACATTTCCGGCAAGAAGATGGAGCGACCACTCGGAAATTTGGTGGATTGGGATTAGGATTGGCGATCGCCCGTCAGATCGTAGAAATGCATGGGGGTCAGATTTACGTAGAGAGTCCGGGGGAAGGGCAAGGGGCAACCTTCACCGTTTTACTCCCCTTCGCACCTCATCTCAGCGAACTGCCCTCTTCAGAAGCATCCTCACCTGCCGCGAGTGACTTGAACGGCATTCGCATTTTAGTGGTGGATGATGAAGCCGATTCACGGGAGATTGTCTCGTTTGTTCTAGAACAAGCAGGTGCAGTTGTCACCAGTGTCTCGTCTGGAATTGAAGCACTGCAAGTCATTTGAGCAGTCTGCTACCTGATGTGATCG
>JAAUTN010000378.1 GCA_012031415.1 Leptolyngbyaceae cyanobacterium SM1_4_3
AGCAAATTCCAAATCCAAAATCCAAAATCCAAAATTCCCCCCCTAGCCCCCTCCCTGCGATCGCCCCTCGACGCACACCACCTGCAACTTGTCTTAGAGCGACATCAGGCAGAGCAAAAGGAAGTGCGCGATCAGCTTTGGGTGGTGCGAGAGCAGCTAGCGGTTTCTGAGCGGGAAATTCAGGTATTGCGTCAGGAATATCGGGATCTAGAAAAGGAGCTAGCGGGTTACGGTGCCGCCCTAGAGCGGCGGGGACAACTCCAGGAACAGCTCAACATCAGCGCTGACAGCCAAATCCGGCTACAGCAGGTGACAGACGAAAAGGACAAAATAGAGCGATCGCTCCACACCAACGACTACGCCACTGAACTGCAAGAAGAACTGCGGCTGCTCGACCAGAGCGTGCAGCAGCTTCACTACGATGACAAAGATCATGCCCTGGCGCGGGGACTGGTCGATCGCTGGCGCTGGGCAGAAATCAAACAGGCAGAAATTAAGCAGGCTCAACGGCGACAGCTACAGCTTATCCAGCGCAAACCAGAACTGGAAGCCAAAATTGCCGCGCTAGAAACTGAAATTCAAGCAATTCCCAAATCGCCGCTTCAGCAGCAGATCAATCGGCTCGATCGCCACCTTGCAGAAATTGCCTACGATTTGGAGCAACACACCGCCCTGCGAAATGCCTGCGACAGGCGCAAACCTGGCAACTGCGCTATCAGGAATGGGGGCAGGCACAGCAGCATTATCCCCAAGTGCAGCAGCGCATTGGGGAACTGACGGCAATATTGCAGGGCAGAATGCAGGCGTTGGAGCGATCGCCACCCAAATCAAAACCCTGAACTCCCAACTCACGCAAATTCCCGACTGTACCACTGCAATGCAGTCTCTCGAAGCCCAAAAGCAGCATCGCCGCGCACAGTTAGATTCACACCTGGCACACCTGGGACGATTAGAGCAGCAGCAAAAGCAGCTTAAGGTATTAAAACAGCAGCAGCAGGAACAGCAACAGCAGTGCAAAACCCTTCAGCGGCAATATCGCGTTTACCAGGAGCTTGCTCAAGCCTTTGGCAAAAACGGCATTCAGGCACTCATGATCGAAAACGTGCTGCCTCAGCTAGAAGCCGAAGCCAACCGAATTTTGGGCAGACTCAGCGCCAATCAGCTTCACGTCCAGTTTGTGACGCAGCGGGCAGGACGACGCAAAAGCACCAGCCGCAATCCATCCAAACTAATCGATACGTTGGATATTCTCATTGGCGATGTGCAGGGTACTCGCCCCTATGAAACTTACTCTGGCGGAGAAGCCTTTCGCGTCAATTTTGCCATTCGGTTGGCACTGGCGCGACTGCTGGCTCAACGATCTGGCACCGCCCTACAAATGCTGATCATTGATGAGGGATTTGGCACTCAGGATGAGGCAGGGTGCGATCGCCTGATTAGCTCGATTCAGGCGATCGCACCTGACTTTGCCTGCATCTTAACCGTCACCCATATGCCCCACTTTAAAGAGTCCTTTCAAACCCGAATCGAGGTTTGCAAAACCCAGCAAGGGTCACAGGTAAGCCTTTTAGTTTAGGGGCTAGGGGCTGGGGGCTAGAGGCTAGGGTTTTCCTCGTAACGAGGCTCCGCCTCGTAACGCCACCTGAGAGGCTCTGCCTCGTGAGGAGCAAGAGGCAGAGCCTCGCCCCAAGTATCTCCAGGTAGAACCTGGAGACGAGTTTAAAAAACCTAGCCCCCAACCCCTAGCCCCTAGCCCCTTCCTAAAACCTATTGCTTGTCGTGCGAATAAAATACTCAGACGTATTCTCCGTTGGAGTGCGAAACAGCACAAGCTCATAGCCATTGTCCAGCGCATAAACGCGATAAACCGCTTCCGACCGGGTTAGCTGCTGATTGCGAGGAATTCCGGCATTCTCAGGGAAAAATCCGCCACGATTCACAATCGTGTAGCCGTCCAAAATGGTAGCGGCAGTATTCACTATGGGCTGAAAGTCACCCGTAAAGTTTGGGTCAACCTGAAGGTCAGCCAGGGTGCCGTAGGACAAAGTATTTGTGCCTTGTTGAGCAAATTCTCTAAGCTGCACAAGCTGCACAACCCCACTCCGCAATTCTGTTTGGGCGATCGCCATTTGTCCCAAAATGGTGAGAGAAGCGATCGCACCGACTAACCCAATCGTCAATCTCCGATTTGCCATGCCTAGCTCCTAGTCATCTACAAAACCAAACTACCTTGAAGCACCACCTAAACCAGAGGTGAACTAAAACATCGATAACTCTTATAGATGTAAATTTGACTCAATTAGTTTCCTCAACACTGAGAAAATGGGCTTTTGACTTAGAGCAACTCCTCAACCGCAAAGTCGATATCGCAACCGTAGATATGTTGAAAGAACGGAATTGCGATCGCATCTTACATGAAGCTGTACCGCTATGAGAAGCTGTAAATTCTCCACTACTCAAGGGATTAAGATCTGCAACTTCTTGAAGAAGTCGCAGATCTTGGCGTTTATAACCTGGTGATCAGAGTATTGTTGGTGTCGCCTCTTCAGAAATCTAGTTCCAAACTCAGAAATCTAATTTTGAGTTTGTAAATCAGGTTTTAAACTCAAAAACTTGATTTCAAACTCGTAAACCTGTTTTTGAATTTAAAAATCAGGTTTTAAACTCGTAAACCTGTTTTTGTTTGCAATTTCTAGCAAAAATACCTGTGTAGGGGCGATCGCCACTCCACTCTCCTCAAAAACTCTGTAACTTTCCACCTTGACGAGATACCGTCCGTTCAGATATGTTGTCACGCTAAGGTTGGTTTTTTTTACTTGCAGCAGAGCATTTCATTTTTGCATTTAGGAATTCAATACAATGAGATGAAAACTGGTCGTAGCTGTCGCAATAGGTTAGATAGCCGTAATGTCCTCAGAGAGCTATCGAGTTTTAATTGTGGATGACGTAGCAGATAACTTGTTTATGCTGCAAAATTTCCTTGAGTCAGAAGGGTATATCGTTGATGTTGCTTACAGTGGGGCGATCGCCTTTGATAAAATGCAGACCTCGGCACCTGACCTGGTGCTGCTGGACGTGATGATGCCTGAGGTGAACGGGTACGAGTTAACCCGAAAGATTCGTCGCGATCCAAAACTGCATTCTCTTCCAGTTGTGCTGCTCACGGCCCAGGTTGAGTCCTGTCGCATCAAAGGCTTAGCGGTAGGTGCCAGTGACTTTGTACGGAAGCCCGTTGACCTTGAAGTACTGCACAACATTATCAAAACTCTTCTAGAGCGCAAAAGCTCCAGAGAACCCTATGAATTTTCTCAACCGCCAAATCTTTTCTAGAGAAGCTCTGTTATGCATTAGGCTGAGTGAATGAAGAAAAGGGCTTGCCCTTGCAGGTAAAGTGCATGACAGATAGCGATAGGAGCGAGTGGCAAAGTCAATACCGCAAGGGTCGCCCATCTAGGCTGATGTTGGTTGACGACAACCGAGCTTTTCGGGCGGGGCTACGGATTTGGTTAGAGCAATTTTCAGACCTGGAAGTGATTGCCGAGGCAGGAGATGGAGCCGCTGCCCTGCAAGCATTGGCAACCCACGAGATGGATTCTGCATCTTCCATTGCCATTGATCTGGTCATTCTAGACTTGGGCTTAGGTAGTGCTGATCCTGAGCAGGTTCAGGGGCTAGATTTGTGTCGGCAGATTCGTTCTCAGTACCCGGCGATCGCCATTCTCCTGCTCAGTTCTATGACAGAGCCTGTAATGTTAGCGGCGGCCAGGCGATCGGGTGCAAAAGGCTATTGCCCCAAACAAACTGACGCAACGGAACTAGCGGCTATCATTCGACAGGTCGCTAGAGGCGGGTCACGCTGGATTCAGCCTGCAACAGACCCCTCTGCGGTTGTGGCGACTTCCACTTCAGGTGCCGTCCGTTCCCAGTCTGCACCCAAGTTACCTGCTCCATTTACCGTTCTGAGACGGAATCTGCGTCGATCGGGTCTACAGCAAATCGAGGCGGCACTGTCTGATATAACGAATCAACTGCAAAATCTAGATCTGACACTGCTCGATCGAGCAATTCTAGCGGGACGGCAGCGCGAACTGCGGACTTCTCGCTGGTTGGTGCGACAGTTGTTAGCAACTCCGACTTTGCCAGAAGCGCTAGATGCAGCAACACCCCAGCCAGAGGCCCCGCCACCAGGCGAGCAGCAAAGCCGGTACCGCGAGAGTCGCAACCCACAGCCTGAACAAACCGACGCAACTCAGCTTCCTGGAGGAACAGAACTGGCAGTCATAACGCCATCCGAAAGTGGGTTGGCTACCGCTCGTAACTTGCAGGTAGCATTGTTTGATGCGATCGCTGCCAAACTGCAAAGCAGCCTCCAAAATCAAACTAGTGTACCGTTAGAAATCGACATTTTACGAGAAGAAAAAAAGCGAGAATTGCTCTATCTAGTCCTACGAAAACTAGAAGAATTATTAGATGAATTGCGCTTTTCACAGGTGCAGCCCGGACAGTTGGAGGAGAAGCGATCGCCCATTTTGCAGGACCTCTGGCAAATTGTTGTGACTGACTATTTTGGCAGATACTACACCATCCTACTTGGCAATGCTGAAATAGAAGTCGTTAGCGTCTTGCTTCAAGATCTTGAGACAGTACAAAATGCCATGCTCAACAAAATTCCGTTTGTTAGCGAACTGCTGTCTCATCTACTGTTTCAAACGCCTTTAATAATTGAAGGAAACCCTTACATTCCCGGTTCACCGGAAGCGATGCGAAGAGGAGAAGCTATTCTTGAAAATTTGCTGATTCAAGTTGCAAATGCGGTGGTGCAGCCGCTACTCAATCGCTTTGCCAATGTAGAAACCATTAAGCAGAATTTTTATGAATATCGCTTACTTTCGATTCGAGAGGTAGAGCGATTTAGAAATAACTTGTCCTGGAAATATCGTCTAGAAAAATACATTGGTGAACCAAGAGCAATTTTTGAAAGCCAGTATTCGCTGTTTATTCTTTACGGACGTGGGATTCAAAAAATAGCGGTTTATGCGCCTCGCGCTCAGGAGCTAGAGCAATTGTCAGGGCTTCCGTTCACAATCACGCTGGCCTTGGAAACCCGTGATGCGATCGCCCCTCGCTTTCGTTCGGCCATCTCTTTTGTGGGCAGCGGTCTAATTTATGTGCTGACAGAGGTAATCGGTCGCGGCATCGGTCTAATCGGTCGCGGCATTCTCAAAGGCGTTGGCAATGCTTGGCAAGACGGCAAATATAACCGCAACGAACGTCAAAAGTAATCCGAGCTTCATTACTGAGTTTTTAGTAATTGCGATCGCCAGCAAAGTGAGAACAAGGAACTGGAGTCTCTTGTTTTAACAGCAGGCATTTCCTGTGAACGAACAGTGACCTGAATCAACAAGTTGCGTGAACACTGTCACCCATTTGAGCTATTTCTATCACCTTAATCTCTCTCAACGATCACGGGTTACTGAGTAGCTACGTCACTTAGCCTTCCAAAGAAATACCTGATAGTTAGAGTCATACCAATTCCTAAATGCTTGCTCTACATTGAAGCGAGTTAAGGTTAAATAGCTCTGGTTCTCTAACTACAAATCGTGAGCTACAAATTACAAATTGGTATTAACAAGTTGGAGTCCTGTTTCGTCGAGAAAAACTGTTTTAGCAATTTCAGAGGTTATTCAATGAAATCTTCGCAAGATTCACAATCTATTACGCTTTTCTCTAAACCAGAAACAGGCAAAGTCGAGAAAACCATTACTTCTAGCGAATCAGGCAGAGTAAAATTTCAGGGAAGCTATTGGCCTGCTCAGTTTTATTACCCCAGTTCTCATCTTTCTGTAAATCCCGATGAGGTTGTAACCATTGTAGGGCGACAAGGGATCACGCTATTAATTGTCCCAGAGGGTAGCCCATTGCCTCATGAGTTTTCCTCTAATGCCCCAATCCAGTCCAATAAAGACAATCTCCGTAGCGCAGAATGGAGCCAAAAGCTCAGTTCTCGACTCTCTGTTTTGCTAAAGCTAAAGCGCAGTGATGATGGCGATCGCTACCTCTTTCAAGCCTAGTCACGCAGGATGAATTAGCCCAGCATAACGATGCGTTTCTTAAGTTTCAGGTCCTAACTTAATTTACGAGGAAGCAAAACTGTGTAGCGCCTGAATAATCTGCACGTTTGCTTTAGGAAAGGGAAACTGGTCAATTTCGGCTAAGGTCACCCAGCGAATTTCGTCACATTCAAGGGGTTGAGGGTCGCCGCTCAGGTGGCGGCAGTGGTGTACGTTTAGCGTGACGTGAAAGTGCGTGTAGGTGTGGTCGATGGTGATGAGGCGATCGCCCACTTCCACCTCGATTCCCAGTTCTTCCTGAATTTCTCGTTTAATGCAGGCTTCTACGGTTTCTTCTGGCTCGATTTTGCCGCCAGGGAACTCCCACAGCCCACCGAGCAGCCCTTCCTGACGGCGACGATCAATCAAGATTTTGCCTTGCTCATCCCAAATGACAGCAACGCCAATCTT
>JAAUTN010000379.1 GCA_012031415.1 Leptolyngbyaceae cyanobacterium SM1_4_3
GTTTCACATGATGATGTTAAGGAATGACTATACGAGATTAAAGGTTTGCCCCATTTCTAAATTAAACTCTTACTGCAAAAAAAGCTACAGGCAGACCTATCTACCTGTAGCTTTTCTCCAATTATTTCAGGTTGTATAGCTGTAGTCAGCTAGGTTAGGACATGGACATTTGGTGGCGCGGCGGAGCCGCGCCACCAAATGTCCTAATCAATATGGCTACCGCTATAACTACATCATTCGTCGTTAGCCAGAGATTCTAACGACTCTGACTGTTCTTCCTCAGCAGAATAGACGCTTTCCGTTACATAGGGCAGACTTGCCCCCCGCAAACCGCGTCTGATTCGCTCTGGCGTTTCTGGGAAGGTGACAAACAGCGGATGAGTTTCATCCGCCTCTTCACTCAAAACGTGTCGATGGCGGGGGGGCATTAGCCACTCATATCCTTTGTCCAGCCAAAGTTGGGTTTGTCGCCAACGACCTAACAATTCTGAGAAATCTTCTTGAGGACGATGGATGAAGACAAAAATTTCTACGCCAGTCTTGATTTTCCACTCTGGGTCGCACATTAGAATGCTGACATCACAGGGTAGCCGAACGACCTGTCCGGCTGCGATGCTGATTTCTGTTGCACTGACCGCAGGTGCCGCATCTCGAATCCGAATAATCGGTAGCGGGATCGTGATGACGCTCTCGCTGGGGCGGCGCATACTGGGGATCATTTCCAGGTAGGGGCGAAATCGCTTGAGTAGGGCGATCGCCCCTAAGTGATCGCTATATTCTGCCAGCGACTCTTCGTAGTGCGATTGTCGAGTCATAGTTCGATAGGTTAGCCGATCGCGTCCATCACCTTAAACATGGGTAAGTACATGGCAACCAGAATCGAACCCACCATGCCGCCCAAAATCACGATCATGATTGGCTCCATGATGCTGGTTAATGCTTTAACCGCCTGCTCTACTTCATCCTCATAGAAGTCTGCAACTTTCATTAACATCGTATCGATTTCTCCAGTTTCTTCGCCGATGCTGATCATCTGGATTGCCATCACCGGGAAGACCTGCTCTTTTTGCAGCGCCAGACTGATCATGCCGCCAGACTGCACCTCTCGCTTTGCTTCATCCACCGCGTTGGCAATCACCTGGTTTCCTGCGGTGTCTCGCACAATCTCTAGAGCCGTTAAAATTGGAACCCCAGAGCGAGACAGAGCGCCAAAAGTACGGCAGAAACGAGCAGTGGCAGTTTTTTGAATCAGGTCGCCAAACAGCGGCATCTTCAGGAAGAAGCGATCCATCGTTTCCCGTCCTACACGGGTGCTGTAGTACTGCCGATAGGCAAACGCCAGAACGATCAGAATGATAATGAGACCGATCACATAGACAGGCGTTCTGAGAAAGGCGCTGATTTGCAGCATCACTTGGGTAAACACAGGAAGTTCTGCGTCTAGCTCGTCAAAGATGCCTGCAAAAATAGGCAGGAGGAAAACGGTCATCCCGATGAAGACGGCGATCGCAATAAAACCTACTGCAATTGGGTAAGTCAGCGCTGACTTAATCTGGTTTTGCAGACGAGAAACATCTTCTAGCAGCTTTGCCAGACGATTCATTACTTCGTCCAACACGCCCCCTACTTCTCCAGCCTGCACCATGCTGACATAGAGGTTATCAAAGCATTTGGGGTGCTTTCGCATGGAGTCCGAGAGGTTCGTACCCTGCTGCACGTCTGCGCTAATTTGCTGGAGTGCCTTTTTCAGTTTGGGGTTAGGGCACTGATCAGACAGCACGCCCAGACCTCTGACCATCGCTACACCAGCGTTGATCAGCACTGCAAACTGACGAGAAAAAATGGCTTTGTCTTTAATTGAGACGTTGGTTAAGGCAGTCTGAAGCTGACTTAGATCAACGTTCATGTTCAAACCTTGATCTTCGGTCAACTCTTGCACAAAGAGTCCCTGCTCCCGCAGCGTAGACCGCGCTTCAGCAGGAGTATCTGCCAAAATCTTCTGCCGTCTGGGATTTCCTTTAGAGTCTCGGGCGCGAACAACGTAGGTAGGCATGGTTCACCGTCTGAAATGAATAAGGGGGTGTGAAGGGATAAGAAGAAGATTATTGCCAAACTATCTGGGGTTAGCGCCAGCGTAGGTATTGGGCTTAGTTGGAATTGGCGCACCCGTACCGCTGATCAAGCGCTGCAATTCATCTGGTCGAGAGGTTCTAGACATGGCGGATTCAAAGGAAATCAACCCCGCTTTGTACTGATCTGCCAAGACTCTTTCGAGTGTCTGCATTCCCAGCTTGCCGCCCGTTTGAATCGCAGAATAAATTTGAGCGGTTTTGCCTTCTCGAATTAGGTTGGCGATCGCCGGAGTCACAATCATGATTTCTTGAGCCATGACCCGACCAAACTCATTTGGCTTCGGATTCTTTCTACTCACCAAAGTCTGGCTAAATACTGCCACTAGCGAGTTAGAAAGCTGCACTCGCACCTGCTGCTGCCGTTCGGAAGGGAATACGTCAATCATCCGGTCAACGGTTTGAGAAGCCGAACTGGTGTGCAACGTTGCGAAAACAAGGTGTCCGGTTTCAGCAGCGGAGATCGCCAAAGAAATCGTTTCCAGGTCACGCATCTCTCCAACCAGGATAATGTCTGGGTCTTCCCGCAAAGCTGCTCTCAGCGCATTAGAAAAGCTCTTGGTATCTTCGCCTAACTGCCGCTGGTGAATCAGGCTCTTGATCGGTTCGTAGACAAACTCAATCGGGTCTTCGATGGTGAGGATATGCTCCGCACGAGTCCGATTGATCAGGTCGATCATTGCAGCCAGCGTTGTAGTCTTACCAGAACCCGTTGGACCAGTCACCAGAATTAAGCCTCTAGGCTTTTCTGCCATCTCACGCACTACGTCTGGCAGTCCAAGCTTCTCAAAGCTAGGGATCTTGGAGCTTAATGCTCGTAAGCAAGCGGCATAGGTTCCTCGATCTTTGTAAACGTTGACGCGAAAGCGAGCCAATCCCTTCACGCCGTAAGAGCAGTCTAGCTCCCAGTTCTGCTCCAGGTTTTTCCGCTGAGTGTTGTTGAGCATACTGAAAATCAAGCGCTGGCATTGCTCAGAGGTCAGCGGTTCATCTCCAATTGGAGTTAGATGACCACTGAGGCGAAAATAGGGCGGCAACCCGGCAGAGAGGTGGAGGTCAGACCCACCCATCTCAATTAACTGCTCCATCAAATCTTCGATCATTAACTCCATTTGGCTTTCTCCTTTGAGTTTGGTGATGCAGAATCGCGGCTCTCACCGCTGACGATGCTTCAATTTGGACAATAACTTTGGATAATGAATGCTTCAGGATAGCTGCTAATCCTGGAAGCGGGGAGTCGTGCAGTAGGGACAGTCTAACCACTCTGGGCGCTGTTCAGCACCGCAGACTCGACAGGTCAACGAACTCTTACGCTTGGCTTTTAGCTCTGCTTCCAAGCCTGTATCGGTGAATGTGACTCGCTCAACCTCATCCAGGGTGGTAAACCCTTGACGTACCAGGTTTAAGCTGTAGGACAGCAGCGTTTTCATGCCTTCTTCGACCGCTACTTCTTTGATTCGCTCGGTAGGCGCGCCTTCTGTAACCATAGTTTGCAGTCGCTCGGTGATCCGCATCACCTCGTAAACCCCGCAGCGTCCTTTGTAGCCCACGCCGCCACAGGATGAGCAGAGTTCTCCTGCTTCTCTGGCTTGCTGAATTTCTTCTGGCTGCAAGAAGTTGGCTTTGTAGAAGGTGATTTCAGCGTCGTGGCTAATCGACAGTCCAAATCTGGCTAGTTCTTCGTGGGACGGATTGTAGGGAATGCGGCATTCGCTGCAAACTCGACGGACTAGACGCTGTGCCAATACGCCGATTAGCGAACTGGAAACCATGAAGGGTTCAATGCCCATTTCGTCTAGACGGGCGATCGCACTTGCCGCATCGTTGGTATGTAGCGTTGTCAAAACCAGGTGTCCCGTCAAAGCAGCCTCGATCGCCGTTTTTGCAGTTTCTTTATCTCGTGTCTCACCCACCAAAATCACATCTGGGTCTTGTCGCAAAAACGCTCGCAGCACGGAAGCAAAGTCTACGCCTTTCTCGCGCAACACCTGAACTTGGGTTAGTCCTGGTAGCGTATATTCAATCGGGTCTTCAACCGTGCTGATGTTGACACCGGGATCATTCCGCTCTGCCAGTGCCGAATACAGCGTTGTGGTCTTACCCGAACCCGTTGGTCCTGTCACCAGGATCAAGCCAAACGGACGAGCAACCATCTCTTGCATAATTTGCAAGGTATCGGGGTCAGTAATCAGCTTATCCAGACCCAACTGAGTGGCCGAGTTGTCTAGAATTCGCAGAACGACTTTCTCTCCGTAGCGGCTAGGCAATGTACTAACCCGGAAGTCAATCTTGCGTCCATCAAAAATCCTGCGAATTCGACCATCTTGAGGCAATCGGCGCTCGGCGATGTCCAGTTCAGCAATCACCTTAAAGCGGGCCGTCACCGCCGCCACAATTTTCTTTGGTAGAGGGTCAAAGGCCTGGCGCAACACACCATCCTTACGGAAGCGTATCCGCAAAGACTCCTCTTGGGGTTCAACATGAATATCAGAGACCCCTTCCTGCAACGCTTTGACCATGATTTTGTTAACCAGAGCGATGACTGGAGCCGCCTCTGCGTCTTGCAGAGCCTCGTCCAGATTGGCATCCATATCGTCTGGTGCTTCTTGCAGGTCTAGATAGTCTAAAACCTCCAGGTCAGCCTTAACGTCTACCTTCGATTCCTGTTCGCGCTGCTTTTCTCGCTCAACTTGCTCGTCTAGGTACTTAGAAATGATGCGCTGGTAATCTTCCGCCGTGATCACCATCCGCTGAAGCCCCAACCGCTGAGGTCTTAGGATGCGATTCAGGTCGTCCTGAGCATCTAGATTGTCTGGATCGACCAGCGCCACCAGAACATAGGGCAAATCCCCTTCATGCTTTGATAAGGGCAGGAGCCGATAGCGACGACAAACATCAACCGGAATCAGGGTATCGATTAGCAGGCTGACCTGATTCGTAGAAATCTGGTTAATTTCCGGGTCGAGGGACTCAACACCGTAGAGAATTTTAAGTTCAAATAGCTGCTGCTTTTTGAACTGGCGTAACAAATCCGGCGGCAACTGCTGCCCCGTAATCATCTCCAGCACTTCGGTCAGGGGTCTACCTGACTTGCGGCTTTCAACTAGAGCTTGCTGCATCTGCTCGTTGTTGATATAGCCCGACTGAATCAGTTTGTTGCTAAAGGGCGAAAAATTATGCTGGACGATTAGGGCACGGCGCTGTGACGGGGAATTAGCCATAGCTGATGCAGAAAGTCTCCTTACAAGAGGGTCCCAGGATTTTTACCAGAGCATTTAGAGGATAATCTACCCGCAGCTAGCGTTAATTAAGGCTGCGTGAGAAATTGCTAGGCCTGAAAGCGTCGCACTTTTCAAAGAACTCCATGAAAGAATCATAGTGCGATGAATCGTGAAGAGGCTAGTCAAGGGCTACTAAAACTACTAAGAATTGCTGATACAGGGTGGTACTCAGCCCGGTGATTGGCCTTCGTGTCCATGATGATAGCCTGTACTGCCAAAATTTAGCTCTCGACTGAGGCGCTCTGGGTTAAAGAGGCGCTCTGAGTTAAAAAAGAATTGTCCAATTGCTCAATCGTTACAATCATGGGTAGGGTCAGATGAACTTGTAAAACATAATTCAGCGAAAACCTTTCCCAAATGAAGACAACAAATTAGCAAGGTTTGGACAGTGGATTCGGTTTAATTGAAAATAGCCGACAAGAAATTTCAGTTCTAGGTTCTGGATATAGTAGACAATGACTGAGGAAGAAAAGCAGCTAAAGAACGCTCAGAGGTCAGAGACTAATACCTCAGAGGATGTACAGCAAGTGGAGAGTGAAACAATGCCCGATGAGGCAACGGTACAAAATAGTCAGGAAGTCGCTTCGGAGTTTCCAGTGGTGGAATCGGAGCCTGGGGAACCAGTAACCGAAGTCGTAGCCGAGCCTGTAGAAGCTGAGGCAGCGGTTCAGCCTGTAGAAGCTGAGGCAGAAAGGTTGGCGATCGCCGAGTTAACTCAACAGATCGAGTCTTTGAAAGCTCAGGTCGAAGAGCGCACGGGGCAGTATATGCGGATTGCTGCTGACTTTGACAACTTCCGCAAGCGCACTCAGAAAGAGAAAGAAGACCTGGAGCAGCAGGTAAAATGCTCCACTATTGTTGAATTGCTGCCAGTGGTCGATAACTTTGAGCGGGCGCGATCGCAGATCAAGCCTCAAACCGACCAGGAGATGAACATTCATAAAAGCTACCAGAGCGTTTATAAGCAGCTAGTCGATTGCCTCAAGCGAGTCGGCGTAGCCCCTATGCGCTCTATGGCAAAGAATTTTGACCCCAACTTGCATGAAGCCGTCATGCGAGAAGCAACAGACGAGCATCCTGAAGGCACAGTAATCGAA
>JAAUTN010000380.1 GCA_012031415.1 Leptolyngbyaceae cyanobacterium SM1_4_3
TGAGCGTTTAGGAATCGAGTTTTGGACAGGCGATCGCCGTCTCTTCAACACAGTGCGATCGCGTTTGTCCTGGGTTCATCTGGTTGGCTGAAATAGTAGCACCAACAAGAAACAAGGAATCGCAAGCCACTTTGACCAGATTCTCAATTTCAGTGGGAGTTGAGAGTCGGGAACTATCGAGTTTTTTACAATGTAGACGAGGAAATATCGGTGGTCAGTGTTGTTTCAGTAGGATATAAGGAGCGAAACAAACTCTACAGTCGGGGTCAGGAGATCAACCTATGAGAACCATTGAACTCGCACAGTCTACTTTAAGCATGACTGAACTGCTGGAGTTGGCAGAACAGGACACGCTAATCTTGAGAAAGCCGGACGGCACAGAGTTTGTGTTATCTGCTGTAGATGACTTTGCGTCTGAGGTCGAGGCGCTCAGCCAAAATCAGGAATTTATGGAATTTTTGGCAGAGCGATCGCGCTCTACGAAGCGAGTGTCCCTTGAGGAGGCTCGAAAAAGATTAAGTATTTGATGATTACTCATGCTCGATGTATTTCCAACACATTACCCTGTTGCATCAGAGCGATCGCCCCTAACCATCCTCTCCCTCGCCTCCAGGCTGATCAAACTGCTGCCCTGCATCAAATACAATGCAAAAGCTAGCTGTTGGAATGAGCCGCTGCAAGGTTCTCAACTGGGCTTCTGCATCGTTGCGACGACGAAAGCGGGCGACAACCAGGGTGTGAGCGCTGGGAAAGGAGCGGACGATGCACCAGGGATGCAGGGAATCGCGGTAGGAAGACATGGGAAATGGGGGCGATCGCAGCAGCAGCGATCGCGCTAGGGTTTGCAAGGAAATTTCAGCCAGCAGAGAATAGCCATTCGCACGTCGAACGGCAGTTATTCAGCCTTTGAATGGCATGATGTATGTAGCAAGCGTCTCTTTGGATGAGACACTTAGGAGGAAGCAACTCTTAGGTGCCAGGAATCTTTCCTGCAAACCCCGTTTAAGTTACTTACTCGATTGAGTGAATGTCTTTACGACATGATGCCATGACCCAATTATTACGTCAAGCTGTCGTGTCGAGTTGTCTCAATTTCATTTTGGTGGAAAAGGTTGTCAAAGCAAGCTGAATCACCGCTAAAGCAATTACGAGAAGGGCTTGGCTTGACTCAAGAGGAGTTGTCCAGGCGTTGCAATATTCCGCTTCGCACCTACAGCGCTGGGAAACAGGTGAAACAATCGCTAGACCCACAATTCCTCAGGTCAAGGCACTGTGTAGAGAGTTAAATATTCCGATTGAGGAGTTACCGGATGATTTTG
Source organism: Leptolyngbyaceae cyanobacterium SM1_4_3 (assembly GCA_012031415.1). Lineage (GTDB taxonomy): Bacteria > Cyanobacteriota > Cyanobacteriia > Elainellales > Elainellaceae > JAAUTN01. Next base: position 1,320 of record JAAUTN010000380.1, read on the forward strand.
GACCTTCCGCAGATGAAATGAAATAAGTCAAGACCCAGCTCAATAAAGGGCGATCGCCCTTTGCTCATCCTACGGTGACTACTCATCTTGGGGTTTGAGAATTTCTTTAGCACCTTCAATAAAGAATTTAGCAACTGGGTGGTCAATCATCTTTTCCAGAGCTACAAAACTACCCGTTTTAAGCCAGTAGATTGGGTTGAAGCATGAAACCCAACATCCTACGGTGACTCAACATCTCCTCTCTGTTGGTAACTTGTCTGATTGGGATGTTCGTAGAGCAGTAATCGCATCAAAGATACAGCAAAGTTGATAATGCAATTTGTGGAATGAGAACTTGCCTTAGTTTGCACCATAAAAGCACCCGCTGCTCGCCACAAATCAAAGATTATTAGCAACTTTTGGCATATGCAATTTGCTGCCCTATTACTAGTACAATGCACCCTGTATTCGTTCCAACCAATGCCCTTTATGTACAATTTTTGTGTACTGCATAGGATGGTTTTCCCTTAGGGATTTGCGGATAAATAAAGTACCCATTATCCTGGAACAATAGTGATGTCCCATTTAGGCAATGTTTCAGAGCGTTGCCAGAAGGGTAAGTAATCTTCTAATTCCTGTGTCAATACTCTCACCCCTCTTTGATACGTTGTTTCGACACATTGCACTAACGGTGTAATTCCTTTCCATCTCATATTCGCGGCCCACTGAAGTGCCGTCTCTACGGAATCTAAAACTGCACCGTTCCAATAATTCTCCAAAGCAGCCCAACACCGTTCAATCGGATTGTACTTACTGTGATATGGAGGATAGTAAATCAATCGAATGCGTAACTGAGTGTGTTGCGCCAATTCAACCATCCGCTTGATGAATTGGGTACGGTCACTCCGAGTCGCACTACCACCATCAAGGTCAATCACCCACTCATTCATATCCCTATAATCCGCTTGATGCTGCTGCCACCAATCGGTTAGGCAATCAACTATGAAATCACTGGTTTCAGCAGACTGACCAAAGTAAATGGATAACTGGTCATTGTTGGTGTTAAGAATGCCAAACGGAACCAGCAGCGATTGCCATTCTGTATCATGGTCGTCGGCTATCTTTGCCTCTAATCCTCTGGCTTTCCCACCGCGTGAAAGATTGCCAATTTTGACTTTGGCTTTGGTATCAATTGACAATCGCAGTGAGTTGGGATTCTCGTCGGCAGCTTGGTTCTCTCGCCAGACATTCTCGAAAATAGCATCGGTTTGTGGGATCTTTTTCAAGGGTTTAATTTTTTGTGTTTTTTTAGGCGGTAACCTAAGCGATTGAGAATCTCCCCGATGGTTTGGCGAGTGGGTAATTGCTCCTCGGTGTATCCCTTCTGGGCAATGAGAGCCTCTCGAACTGCTCTGGCACTAATGCGAGCATAGGAGAACACCGATTGGAATTTCGGGTCTGCTTGAGTGTAGGGTTCCACCAACCCACGAATGTCTTCCTCCAATTGAGGCAGGATGTCCTCGCTTTTATGCGTTCCTCGAGCTTGGTAATTGTCTACGCACACCAGTCCACTGTGCCGTTCATGCAAGCCTAGCTCAACACTCTTGCGGTTCCATCCCAACACCCGTTCCGCTTTTCGGGCTGAACCCTGCAAGTAATCCTCAGCCACTTTCGCCATAAAGTCACGCTTTCGGTGTCCACTCAGTTTCTTGGCTGCATCTTGAAAGGTTGATTTAACAGTATCGTCTAACAGCATTGCAGGCACTCCGGAGTCAGCAGGGTTAACGTAATAGCACAGGTGTTCCCGTACTCTACATTCCTAGAATGACGGGTACGCTATTTCCCCGCAAGTCCCTTAGCTCAGAAGAGAAGCAGCTTACGGCTCACGCCTGCCTCTCAGAGCAGTGGTTTTAGGGATACATCCGTGAATCACGATCAGGTTTTGGCTGAACAAGTCCGGATGCAGAAGTTACCTAAGCTGATGCTGTGACAGCCGTTCTTGCTGACGAGAGGGCTTTACCTGTCTGGACGTATGATTATCACTTTGACGTGATGCGTGTTCAAGTTTGGCGGTAGAAGGGGACGATCGCCCCTCACAACATGAATCAGGCGATCGCCCACAAATGGAGAAGTTAGAGCCATATCGCCAGTGTATTCAAAACTTACTAAGATGGAAACGATCGGTTATTGGGCAATGGCGGCAACGATAATCTGATTGGGGGTAGAGGTCGCGATCGCTTATTCGGTGGTGCAGGTGACGCTCGCTTCACCAGAGTACGAAAGCATTGAGATACCATGAATTCAACACCGTTCATCTTCTTTGATAGAAGTGCTACAGTACAGTACTTCTGCTTCAGATCTTTTAGTTTGGTTGAGCAAATCTGTATTTAGAGAGATGACAAACCAGGATAAGAATTCACAGCAAGACCCGTTTGAGGATGCGATCGCCACTGCCGTCAATGTTGGCGCTTCGGCTGCCAAAGCGACTTCCGATGCCGTTAAATTTGCGGCTGATGGCGTTATCATTACGGCTACCGCCGTAGGAGATGTCGTTGCACCCGCCGCCCAGCAGTTTGTTGAACAGAGTACCGAAACCATCGGTTACATCGTCACCCCGATTGCAGAACATCCACTCACCCAATATGTCTCCAAAGTACCGGGAATCAATCTGCTGATGACCGCTTTAGGGCAGGTTGATGTAGACCAGGCGCAACAAGAGGTAGACCATCTGCGGCAGCAATATCCTTTAGAAACACCAGCGCAACTTGCTCAGCGAATCATGGCAGATGTCGCAATGAAAGCAGGCGGAATTGGCTTACTGACCAACTTTATTCCACCTCTGGCGCTGACTTTGTTTGCCGTTGATATTGCCGCAGTCACAACTCTTCAGTCCGAAATGATATACCGCATCGCCGCTGCCTATGGCTTTTCGTTAAAAGACCCAGCCCGACGAGGTGAAGTCCTGGCGATCTTTGGCTTATCTTTGGGCGGTTCCAGTGCCCTTAAAATAGGTCTGGGTCTTGTCGAACTGATTCCGCTGGTTGGGGCTGCTGTCGGTGCGTCAAGCAATGCTGGACTCATTTACACATTGGGCTACGCAGCGTCTCAATTTTATGAAGCGAAGAAAGTTCGTCAAGACTCCCGCGCTTCCCTCTAGAACAAGGGGCTTAAGCCCCTTGTTTGTCCTAACTACAGAACTACAGCTACATAAGTTCTGAAAGTGAGTGGACTGGCGGACTTAAATACTAAACTTATCAGTGATCCGTGCCATTGCTTCCTCTACGTTTTCTCGACTGTTGAAAGCTGAGATGCGAAAGTAGCCCTCACCTGCGGCACCAAAACCTGAACCAGGAGTTCCGACGACGTTAACCGTGTGCAAAAGCTTATCAAAAAACTCCCAACTGGTGAGAGCATGGGGAGTTTTAACCCAAACATAGGGAGCATTCACACCGCCGTATACTTCAAGTCCGGCTGCGCTAAGTTGCTCTCGGATAATTCGGGCATTTTCCATGTAAAAACTCACCAGTGCTTGAGTTTGAGCCTGACCTTCATCCGAGTAAACTGCTTCAGCCCCGCGCTGAACAATGTATGATACGCCGTTAAACTTGGTGGACTGACGACGATTCCACAGCTTCCACAGGTCTACGTCTGAGCCATCAGCCGCTTTTGCAGTTAAGGTTTTGGGAACAACAGTGAAAGCGCAGCGGGTGCCAGTGAAGCCTGCATTCTTAGAGAATGAGCGAAACTCAATTGCACATTCTCTGGCTCCGTCAATTTCGTAGATTGAGTGAGGAATATCAGGGTCAGAGATAAAGGCTTCGTAGGCAGCATCAAAGAAAATGATCGAACCGTTGGTTTTGGCGTAGTCTACCCATGCTTGAAGGTGAGCTTTGCTGGCGATCGCCCCCGTCGGATTGTTTGGAAAACACAGGTAAATCAGATCTACTTTCTGGGTCGGAATCTCTGCGGTGAAACTGTTTTCAGCCGTCACGGGCAGATAAACCAGACCGCCATATTCCCCCACTTCATTAGCATCTCCCGTGTGACCCGCCATCACATTGGTATCGACATAGACAGGATAAACCGGATCGGTTACGGCGATCGAGTTATCGCTGCCAAAGATATCGAGGATATTGCCACAGTCACACTTAGAGCCATCAGAAATAAAAACTTCTGAGGCATCAATCTCACAGCCGCGTGACTGAAAATCGTGAGTTGCAATCTTTTCTCGAAGCCAGACATAGCCTTGTTCTGGCCCATACCCTCGGAAGGTGTGGCGATCGCCCATTTCCTCAACCGCTTTAATCATGGCGGTGCGACAGGCTTGGGGCAACGGTTCTGTAACATCGCCAATGCCCAGACGAATAATTTGAGCCTCCGGGTTCGATTCGGCGAAAGCATTTACCCGCCGCCCAATTTCTGGAAACAGATAGCCCGCTTTCAGCTTGAGATAGTTGTCGTTAATAGTCGCCATAGTCTAGATCGCTACAAATACCGTTAAAATAGCTTATACCGTTTTTATAGGAAGCTGAGCATTTTGGAGCGCACACAGGGCACACTCCAAAACGTTTATCCTTAAAGAGGATTGGTATTACTAATTAAAGGTGTGTAGCAGAGTTGCTGTCTTCACAAAATACCTTGACAGAGATCTGGGTTTTCAACATTTGCATTGGTTCTAAGGTAATCTGCTACCTGCCGACAGCCGCGTGATAGGAGATCTTCTAGTGGCTCGATCGCCCATAGTTTAACCGTGCTGTCTTGTCCAACGGTGGCGATTAGCGCTCCGCGCTCCGCCAAAACCGCCTTTCCATTGGGGCTAAAGCTAACGCTGGTTGCCCAGCCGTGACCCGTCTGAAATTCGGCAATCGGGTTGCCCTGCAAATCCCATAGACGAGCGGTGCCATCTTGCCCTGAAGTTACCAGGGTTTGTCCATCGGCGCTGAAGTCTACTCCCTTGACCCAGCCGCGATGTCCAACAAATTCGGCAATCGGGTTGCCCTGTAAATCCCATAGACGAGCGGTGCCATCCTGCCCGGTGCTAGCTAACTGTTGTCCATCTGGGCTAAAGGCTAGACCCCGCACATAGCCCTGGTTGCCTGAAAATCTGAGCAATTCGTCGCCCTGAAAATTCCACAGCCGGATGCTGCCGTCTTCGCCTGCGGTGGCGATCGCTTGACCATCTGGGCTAAACCGCACGGCTCTAAC
>JAAUTN010000381.1 GCA_012031415.1 Leptolyngbyaceae cyanobacterium SM1_4_3
GGGCTAGGTTAAGATGAACCCCTCATCCTTCATCCCTCATCCTTCATTCCTCATCCTTCATTCCTCATCCTTCATTCCTCATCCTTCATTCCTCATCCTTCATCCCTCATCCTTCATCCCCCATCCCCCCGTGTAAGATAGAGGCTGTAGAATACTTCCCCCTGAATGACCTATGCGAACTAGCCTGACTTCAACCCCAACTCGAACTAAGAAATTGCCAGACAATGCATTCCTTGTCCGATTTTGTCCATTTGCAGTTCTAATTAATCGATCACCAGACAATGCCTAACCTAGAATCATCTCCTTCCCAACAGCCTGAATCGCTTCAACCCCAGTCAGAGCAGCCAGAGAAAATCCACTTGCCGCGTACTAGTGAATCTGAACCGTTAAAAAAAATTCGCCACACCGCTTCACACGTGATGGCGATGGCTGTACAAAAGCTATTTCCCAAAGCGCAGGTGACCATTGGACCCTGGATCGAAAACGGCTTTTATTATGACTTTGACAGTCCTGAGCCGTTCACCGAGAAAGATTTGAAGGCAATTAAGAAGGAGATGACGAAGATCATCAACCGCAAGCTGCCTGTGACGCGAGAAGAAATCAGCCGGGAAGAAGCTGAGCGTCGCATCAAGTCCATTAATGAGCCTTACAAGTTAGAAATTCTGGAAGGGCTAGAAGACCCAATTACGATTTACCATCTGGGCGACCAGTGGTGGGATTTGTGTGCTGGTCCGCATTTGGAAAGCACGGCTGAGTTACATCCTGATGCGATCGCCCTGGAAAGCGTTGCAGGTGCTTACTGGCGAGGCGACGAAACCAAAGCACAGCTTCAGCGCATCTACGGCACGGCCTGGGAAACGCCAGAACAATTGGCAGAATACAAACGCCGCAAAGAAGAAGCGCTCAAGCGTGACCACCGCAAGCTTGGCAAAGAATTGGGGCTATTTATCTTTGCCGATCCGGTTGGTCCGGGTTTGCCGCTGTGGACTCCCAAAGGCACGGTATTGCGATCGACGCTAGAAGATTTCCTCAAGCAGGAGCAAATTAAGCGTGGCTACCTGCCTGTTGTTACACCCCACATCGGCCGAGTTGACCTGTTCAAAATTTCGGGACACTGGCAGAACTATAAAGAAGATATGTTCCCGATGATGGCAGAGGATGACGAGTCGCGTCAGGCAGAGCAAGGCTTTGCCCTGAAGCCGATGAACTGTCCCTTCCACATTCAGATCTATAAAAGTGAGTTGCGCTCTTACCGGGAACTGCCGATGCGCCTTGCAGAGTTTGGCACGGTCTATCGCTACGAGCAATCGGGCGAACTGGGTGGCTTGACTCGCGTTCGCGGCTTTACGGTAGATGACTCTCACCTGTTTGTCACACCCGAACAGCTAGATGAAGAGTTCCTCAGCGTGGTGGACTTAACCCTGGCGGTGTTTAAGAATCTGCAACTAAAGAACTTTAGAGCTAGACTCAGCTTCCGTGACCCGGCGTTAGACAAGTACATTGGCTCTGATGAAGCCTGGAATAAGGCAGAATCCGCCATTCGCCGCGCAGTAGAAACGTTAGGGATGGATCACTTTGAGGGCATTGGGGAAGCTGCTTTTTACGGACCAAAACTCGACTTTATCTTTCAGGATGCGCTCGATCGCGAGTGGCAGTTGGGTACAGCACAGGTCGATTACAACCTGCCCGAACGGTTTGAACTGGAATATGTAGCGAAAGACGGCAGCCGCCAACGCCCTGTAATGATTCACCGCGCCCCGTTTGGCTCTCTGGAACGACTGGTCGGCATTCTAATTGAGGAATACGCAGGTGACTTTCCGCTGTGGCTCTCCCCGGTGCAGGTAAGATTGTTGCCTGTTGGAGAAGAGCAATTGCCTTTCGCTCAGGAAATTGCGGCAAAGATGCGATCGCTCCAGATCCGCGTCGAAACAGACAACAGCGGCGACCACCTCAAGAAGCAGGTTCGCAATGCCGAAAAGGAAAAAATTCCTGTAACTGCTATTGTTGGCGCAAAAGAAGTAGAGTCTAACTCTCTCAGCATTCGCATCCGTGAAGCCGGAAAGGGCACTCAAGATTTGGGCGCAATTCCAGTTGATCAGGTAATCGAGCGGGTGAAAGGGGCGATCGCTCACTATACTCACTTCTAGTTGAATCAAGTGAAACTGTCGCTGAATTGAGCAGCTTCGTCGAGACGAATGCGTTGCTGTTGATAGAGCATGATGGCGATTTCTTGCAGCAGTTCACCTTCGCTCATTTTGGCTGTTTGCAGCAGTTCAGCAGGGAGGGTGATGCTCATCAGTGGCATGAGAGAGGAATAGTCTGATTTTAGCTTGTGGGAAAAGGGCGATCGCCCTTCACTCTTCACGCTTTTCCACTGTTTCACTGAAAGCTTTGAGGAAAGCGATCGCCCCTTTTGCAAAGATATTGTTATCCGTGAAATGCTTAGTAACTTCTGTAATGGCTGCTTTGCCACCCTGAAACCAGCGTTCATGGTTCAGCAAATCTCGCCTGAGTACAGCCCAGCCCATCGGCTCGGTTGATGCTGTTCATCTGAACTTTGGGCTTGTCTGACATTGAGGTTACTCCTAAAACCGCTTGACGGATTTGAGTTGAGACAGCCAGTTCTGAATCCAATCTAAGGGAAATTCTGGCGATCGCTCTTCACCAGCCTGATCAATCTCATGGAAGTTTCCTAACAAAATTTCCCACTGCAACACAAGGTCTGAAAGAATTTCCCGTAAAATCTCAGCCTCCAGCGAATTATCAGCTTGAAGTTTGCCTTCTGTTAAAGGCCAGTGCTGCACCTCTGACCATTCCACCAGGGATTGACTGGACAATGTATGATTTGCAGTCCAAGTAGGTCAACCGCGTCGAATTTTACGGGAAAGGGCACGCCGTAATTCAACAGTAGTTAAAGCACCAATCAAAGATACAGATAAACGCTGGGTAAGTAGCTCTAAAATCCTTGCGTTAACAACAGTAACAGGTGTGTCATCAGGCAAGTTGATAAAGATAACTCCAGCTGTAAAATCTTCTGTCCAGTTTCTAATATTTGCAAACCCGCGATCGCGGGTAATGATGATAGCGTTAGAGTTACTTGCTGCCTCCATCACTTCTGTATCAGGATGTCCCTTGAGTCCAATGTCTCGAACATCCTGAACATTGAAACCTAGAGCAGCAATTTGGGGAGCTAGCGATCTGGGCATATTTTCATCTACCAGGAAGTTCAAAGCCTAAACTCCCAGCGGCATCACGTCAGTTTCGGCAACTAGAAGGGCTGCATAGGCTAGGGCAGCTTCAACCTGTTCTTTAGTGAGTTCGTATTCTTGAATCACTTCTTCTTTGCTCATTCCACCTGCTAAAGAACCAATCACAATTGAGACAGGAACGCGGGTTCCTGTGATCACGGGTTTGTTGTGATGAATAGCAGGATCAACATTGATGTGAGGTGCGATTTCCATTACAGTCCTTTAGCTAACTTTAAGTTGTTGAACTCTTGACTAAGAATACTCTTTTAGAGCGATCGCCCAATGTAATCAACCGCTGCGTTTTTCAGACATTTACTTCTATCTTCTAATAAACATCGCTGCATCAACCGTTCACTCTTTTACCTCATCGCTCTCCTTAGCGCGATCGCCACTGCTCGAATGCCCTCCGCGATTTCCTGAAATGCCTCATCTTGATTATCCCAGGTTGTCACGGGCTGTTTATTTTTGGGCAAAACAGGAAGCTGACTGAAGGGGGTTGGCGCTGTCAATCCGTTGCCTAATCACTTGCGATCGCCCCTCACCCCTCACGCTTTTCCACTGTTTCACTGAAAGCTTCGAGGAAGGCGATCGCCCCTTTCGCAAAGACGTTGTTTTCTGTGAAATGGCGAGTGACTTCTGTAACGGCCGCTTTGCCACCCTGAAACCAGCGTTCACGATTCAGCAAATCTCGCCTGAGTAGGGCCCAGCGTTCCGGTTGATGCTGTTCTATGCTTTCAAGCTCGGCTTTCATCAGCAGGGGGGCTTCTGTTTCGGTTGCCGTTGGATATTTTTGCTGTAGGTCAAGTAGAAATTTTTGAAAAGTGGCGATCGCTTCAGCAAATTCTGAATTGGCAGCATTCACAACAAAATTACCTTCTACGTTGCCCGCTGCACCTGTCACTGGGGCGTTGAAGTTCATTTGAACTTTGGGCCGGTCTGACATTGAGGTTGCTCCTAAAACCGCTTGATGATGGGTCGCCTCGCTTTTCTGGATATCTGCTGAAGTCAGCGTCAGAACGGCAACCGTCTCACCATTGGGGTAAATGAATTCAACTTCAAATGCCCGACCGTCTCTGTAGCAGTGAACAACGGCCCCGCGATCGCCCTGCTTTAGATCGTATTCTTCAATGCCGCGCGTGAGGGCAACTACATCAAGTTCATCAATTGCAGCATTGAGGTGTTGAATCATGATGTTGCCTGCTATCCAATCTGACCAGAAAACTTAATTTTGTATGGTGTGATGCAGTATCAACTCCAATAGCTGATGAATTCGACGTTGTTTTGCATCTCCTCAGCAGATTTTGCTGCAATAATCTTGAGGAGGCGACGCATTTGTTCACCAAGACTGTAACGTTGTTGATTTGCCAGGATAATACCAGCATGATTCTTACCTTCAGCTAAATATGCAGCATGAAGGCGCAAATAGTCGCCCCTATTGAAGGAATATAAGGTACGGTTTTGTGAAGCGGCATAATCTAGATGTTCGTTATCAGGGCGGTTAATCATGCCTTCTAAATAGGCAGTTGTGAGATCAACACCACGTTCTTTCAAAGCAGTGACTAACCCTTCAGTCATCGCGTCTTCATCTAAATAGAGCCGGATTTTCATTGAAATACTTGCTGTTTTTGCAGATACTCCTGCTCTAGACGGTGCGCTTCTAGGTCATCTGCCATCATTTCAGCATCAATTTCTTCTCGGTTAGCATGATAGTAAGCTAGTGCTGCATACACTCCTGCCAGGGTAAGGTGTGGATACTGACGGGTAATTTCTTCTGCACTATGCCCTAATTTGTACCAGCTTGCCACTCGATGAACGGTTATTCCTGTACCGGCAATTTTAGGTCTATTATGCCTATCTGGAGAGGAATCTAGTAAGCTGCTGAGATTAGTGGTCATCTTGTTTTCACTACTTCTCAATGATGGGAATCTACTACTCTATCTTCAGTCTACAAGCTTTGTTGACTAGCGATCGCCCCTTATCTCTCTGCCCGTCACCCCTTTACCCGTCTCAGTTCAAGCGCCACTGCTCGAATGCCCTCGACGATTTCCTGAAATGCCTCATCTTGATTATCCCAGGTTGTTACGGGCTGTTTGTTTTTAGGCAAAACAGGAAGCTGACTGAAGGATGAACCAGTCCAATCTACCGAACGCAGCAGGATAAGGACGATTACGGTGGGTTCTCCACCCCTGGTATTCCTTGCTCTTTCGTTCTCATTCCTCTGATTCTTGAAGAGTATGGTCGTACAACGTTTGACTAATCCGAAAGCCTGCTTCGGCGATTAAACGATCAAGCAATGGTTTGGCAGCAGGAATAAGTCTTTGGTTTTTGGCATTGACTAGAATACCTACAATGCCACGAATCTTAAGACCATGTTGCAAGGCAATACTTCTGCTAAGACGTTCGTCAATCAGTAAGCGGTCGGCATTCAGCTCAATTGCAAGAGAAATTGCAGAGGCTTCACCCGGATCAAGGACTTGACCCAGGGTTTGAATGAGTTGAAAGTTTTTAGGAGTTTGAATTTCAAGCCATCCTGTATTGATTAGTGTCGAGATAGTAGCCCGAATTTCGGGGAAGCGCACTAGTTCAGTGTGGACAATGGGCGGAATCAGAATTGTCGGATAAATCTTCTGTAGAAGGCTGATTTCACCAATCACAGCTAGATTGCTCAGGGGTGATGTGTTGCTGACAACTCGCATTACCAACCGTTCTGGCGCAGACTGCTGAGGTCTTGCTCTAAATCTTCAACATCATAGTGAATGCAGATGCCGCGACTGGCAATTAGGCGTTGAAATTCAATTTGATGGAGGTTGGCGAGTTGGCTGGCAGTGCCCAGGGTAATGCGGTTTTGCTGGAAGAGGGCGATTATCCTAAGGGGAACTGCTTCGCACCGCCAGTTCAGTACGCAAATCGGCTTCGGTCAGTTGAAGCTGGTCAGGTAAGTCAATTGTGATTTGCATGATTCAAGCTCTAGAGTAGTGATTCTTACTGGTATTTACAAATTTCAGTAGCTGACTTCTTTCATTAGTTATTCTAAATTTTCTAAATCAGCGAGATCTTGCAACCTTCCCGATGCCTTTTTGTTAATCTTGAGATTTTCTAAAGGATATGTAAAATAGTTTGTGTCAAAGGTCAAAACAAGATCTAATGAACTAGTACCTGAGACACAAACCCCATGACCTTTCGACCCGAATTAATTGACGAACTGCTCAAAGAGTACCGTAATCC
>JAAUTN010000382.1 GCA_012031415.1 Leptolyngbyaceae cyanobacterium SM1_4_3
AGGCTTATCAGCGGTTATCTCTCCTTGACCTGTCCGCTCACCTGCAAGTCAAACCTTTGCTATGGCAGCGATCGCCCCTCTAAGCTCGCCCTCAATCCCGGCTCACCAATTCTACTTTCAGCCATAACCTCCTCCTTTTTCCTACTGCTCAGGTCAAGATTTATCGATTTACGGTTCACCGCCCTTGCGATCGCCCCCACAAAGATCGTTAAAATAGGCATAGTTCTGCTGCGGCGTTGGTGACTGCCAATAACGTTTTATGATCTATGCCTTGTTTATAAGGGAAACTAGATGTTTCAGTGGCAGTATACCGGGCTTGTACCCGGAAACTTAAAACTGAGGCCGTGACTCCCACCTGGATTTTTCCAGGTCAAAAGCTGAGGTAAGACGGCGTTGCGGGGGACTCTTAAGTTTTCCTGCTCTTAGCTCACTGGAGCTTGTTAGTTTTCAAGGAGCAACAGATTTAAGGGGCGCGGACAAATTGTGATTGTCTGCGCCCCTTAGCATTATTGGAACAAGGGGCTTGAACTGAAGGAAGCTAGAATTACAGCGCTTTGCAAACAGGTTAAACCACAGGCAGGAGCGAACAGCCGTTTGTCCCTACAGGGGTTTGTGTTTATGCAAATTAAAACTGCTGTAAGTCAAAGATAGAGGTGGACAGTCGCTCACCCCGTTCAATTTTTTGTTTTTGGGAGTGGGTGGCAAGCCTCTGTTTCTACTCAGCACTTCCCCTAGTAACTAATCTGAAGGGTTACAGACGCTTCGATTTGCTGTTCACCACCGACAACAGGGGTTGGCGCATCAGATAAAGCTAACTGCTCCACTGCACCCCTAGCCAGTGGAATCGGAGGCATTGGGGGCATTGCGCCGTTAATTTGAATATTTACCACTTCATCACGGGATAATCCCAATGCGGCTAGCACGACATCAGCTTGTTCTTGAGCTTCCTGGGTTGCCTCTCGAAGCGCCTGGTTTTGGGCAGTGGCGATCGCCTCTTCCTCAGCCGTAAAGCTAATGCCATCAATTCGAGACGCACCTGCACTAACAGAGGCATCTAAAATGTCTCCTGCTTGCTCAGTCGGAATCTCAAAACTAACGGTATTGGAAGCCGTATAGCCAACTAGCTCCTGGGAGCCATTCTCGTAATTGTATTGAGGGCTAAGGTAGATTCCAGTTGTGGTCAGTTGGTCTACGTTGCGCGATCGCAGCAGTTCTACAACTGCATTTGTGCGTTGGGCTGCTTCTTGCTGCACCTCTTCAGCCGTTCTACCCTGCACCTCAACCCCCAAACGCACCTGACTAATCGTGGTTGGAATATTTTCAACCCCGCGTCCCGTTACCGTTACCATTCTGGTTAGCTGCTCTTGAGCCAGAACGGGTGAAACCATTGGCAAGCTGAATAGGGTGGTGGCGATCGCCACAGGCAAAACGTAACGAACCTTGCGTAGCGATGACAAAGGCGCAAATTTCATAATCATTCTCCTCACTGGGATGGCGCTAAATCAAACTTGGCTCAGCGCTTAAACTCTTATCCCCCTAATGTGACATTTCCCCAGAGCAGAAGTTAAATCGGTTACATTTTTAGAAACTCGATCATGCGCCTGTGACCACCTCTCTCACTTTTCTACCCAAACAGAGACAGACCCGCCACTACAGCAAAACTCTGCCCAGCCGTGTTCGTTAGTTTGAATCGGTCTATCAATGTGTTCAGTCAGGTCATAGAAGGTTGTATTGGGCTTGCCGACCTCCATCCATTTGCTGCCGCCCGCAGCGTCGCTCATTAAGACAGCCATTGCTTTGGGGTGAGCTTCGTCGCCCAGACGAGTCCAGCCAATCAGGTCAGGATGGTCAAAATAGTTGTATTGCTCACCATAGGCAAAATGCTGACGGGCGTAGAGAAATTTGTCGATCAGCCAGCCGTGTTTGTCTAGCCAAATTTCATAGCCCCTATCGGTATAATGTGCGCCATAGTAATCGGCGTAAAACACACAGGGATACCCTTCGCGTCGCAGCAGAATAATCGCGTAGGCAAGCGGCTTAAACCAGCCTTCAACTACTGATTCAAGCGCTTGGAGCGGCTGAGAATCATGATTCTCAACAAACGTAACTGCCAGGGCAGGCTGTTGCTGTACCAGCGTACCGTCAAAAATACGCCGCATATCATAACTTCCACCGCCCTTGCTGGCCTGGTGGAAGTTGTAGTGCAGCGGCACGTCAAACAGCGACATTCGCCCGCCCGTTTCTTTAATAAACCAGTGTAGCGCTTCTGCATCATTCGCCCAATACTCGCCCACTGCAAACAGATTGCGTCCGGTGTGCTGTCGCAGATGATCGAGCCACTCGTTGAAAAACCAGGCGCGAACGTGCTTCACGGCATCAAGGCGAAAGCCAGCAACCCCCGTCGTGTCAAGAAACCACTCGCCCCAGTACTTCAGTTCACCCCGAACTTCATCAACTCCCATATCCAGGTCACAAGCCATTAGAAAGTCGTAATTACCCAGTCGGGGGTCTACTCCCGTTTCAAACTGCTTGTCCTTAAATCGGTAGATTGTACTATCGCCAGGTCGGTCTGCATTGTGGTTTACCGAGTCAAAGTGCCACCAGTGCCACTTTAAGCTGGAGTATTTGTCGCCACGTCCCGGAAACTTAAAGTGTGTCCAAATTTTGATGTGCTGCGATCCACCAATTTCATGATTGCGGTTATCAAAGGCGACAGGAACAGCCTCAACCTCTTCAATCTCATCACCGCCATTTTTGTGGTTAAACACGCCATCAGCATAGATTTCAATGCCTGCGGCTTGGGCTGCTTTGATGGCTGCGAGGTATTCGTCACGAGTGCCATATTTAGTGCGAACGGAGCCTTTCTGGTCAAATTCACCCAGGTCAAACAGGTCATAAACGCTGTAGCCCACGTCATAGCTGCCACCGCTGCCTTTGTAGGAGGGGGGCAACCAGAGAGCGGTGAAACCTGCCTTAGCTAGCTCTGCTGCATTGTGTTTGAGTTCGTTCCACAAGCTTCCATCGGGTGGAATGTACCAATGGAAGAACTGCATCATGGTGCCATTAACGTAGGACATACCAACTCCATAGGGCTGTAGAGGGATTAAACCTGACTGTTTTTTGGCAGGTGAATAGGGAGGGTCATAACTGTAAGCCCTCAGCTTCATCAATATAGGTCAGTTACGCAAGGATACCGATTTTGATCAGATTCTTTTTCTTTAGGACCATGAATTGATTACAGCAGCCGATTTACCCGCCGATTGATTTAATGGCTTACAGGTAGCGAATGCCGTAGTCAAGTCCCTGGCAAACCCCTGTGAGAAAGTTCAGGTCGAGGGTTTCGAGGCGATCGCTCTCCTTGTGATAGTGCGGGTTTCGCAAATCTGCGGTGTCAGTCACCATCAGCGCCCGGTAGCCCCGATCCCAGAAAGGCGCATGATCGCTGCTGCGGGTGTCAGGTATGATCAGTCCTCGATTGCCAGCGGGTAGCCATTCACACGGTACGCCAACCTGACGAATGCTGCGGCTGAGGCGAATCAAATCGGGAATGGTCTTGAGGTTGCCAATCAGTCCGATAAAGTCGCCCCGATTCGGGTAGAGTCGCTCAAGTCCGGCGGGGTAGCGCTGGGAGTTGGGGGTGCGATCGCAATAGCCCAACATTTCCAACGACAGCATTAACCGCAGGGGTTGGTTTTGCTGGCGCAAATAGGCAGCATAGCGATCGCTGCCAATTAGCCCCATTTCTTCCAGATCAAACGCAACCAGACGAATCGAGTAAGGAGCGGGTCTAGCTGCAAATGAACGCGCCAGTTCTAGCAAAACCGCTACGCCAGTTGCATTATCGTCTGCCCCAGGAGAGCCGGGAACAGCATCAAAATGTGCGCCAATTAAAATTGGTGCCCTTGCTGCTGCGGAAGACTGTCCCGGCAGATTCAAAATTAAATTTTGATAACATTTTTGCTGAAACTCAAACTTGAAAATTTCCACCGTTCCCCACTGGGCAAGCTGCTGACGGATATATTGCTGCACAAAAAAATGTCCCGCGCTAGCCAGGTAAGGATGGCGATCGCGAGCTAGTTGATGCAGGTGCGTTTGCAATCGCTGCTTTAAGCTTGAGTCCCAGCTTCTGTGGGTAAGTAAATCAGTCAAAATCAGCGGATATCAACCTCGAATTGAGAGTAATCAGCCACCTTCGGAAAAAACGACGGGGATCGTCAATTCTTCCTGAGGAGGATTTGTCTTGCCATTAAAACCGTATAATCGAATACTGTGCCAAATTTAGCGCAATCTACCGTAACATTCTTGATTCATGAACTTTCTTGGATTTCTTTGGATTGCTTCCTACATCGGCAGTTTCTTCTCGCCCCATAGCTTTTTCAAAGTCCCGGACGAGATGTTCAGGGTGTTTTCTGACAAAGCTTTGGCTGTAGTAAGCAGTTCTATCTCACATTCTTCGGTGAATCAAATCACCAATCGAACCCTTTCGTCACCCACGACCACTCGCCCCTGGTGGAACGTAGTGGGGTATTCTCTGGTTCGCCCTGGAGGAGTCCGTCAATCGGCGATCGCCACTCTCCGAGGCCAAAATTCAAATCGGTCAATCGTCAAAGGCTCTCGAATGGCTTCCCGTGTCGCCATGCAGAATAGCACTAAGCAGAACAGCGCAAACAGCGATTCTCATAAAATTCTGCAAGTGCTAAACAATCTACCCAATCTGCCCCAGGTCGTTCGTCAAAACCTGTGGGCAGGTATTCCTTCGGTTACTGTGGTGCGGGCGGGTCGCTACACTTTTGCTAACAACGCGGGTTTAGAGTCTGAATCGGCAGGTGCGAGTCAATGCAATGTGTTCCAACCTAGCCCAGCCTTGAGCCAATTGGCTAGCGAGACCGTATTTCAGATTCGAGTTAAGGGGCACCTGGTTGCCGAAGTTCCCAGTCAGACCTACGCCAGCCAAATTGCTAACCAGATCAGGCAAGCTTTGCAAGACCGCGACCTGGCTGCGTCTGCGGTGCGCCCTGCACTGATAGACAGCAAACCCGGAGCCAGAGCAGAAGGGGAGGTGCTGTTTGTCGTGAATGAGCAGCTAGCGGAAGATATCAACTACGACAGCAAGCAACTGGCGATCGCCTGGGTCAACAACCTCCGCACCGCCCTGGGAGGGCAAACGCTCTCAGTCGCAGAAACCCACACCTACCTGACAGGGCTAGCTGAAACGGAGCAAACCTTTGGAGGACTTGCATCCTGGTATGGTCCCTATTTTCATGGGCGAATTACGGCAACGGGTGAAGTGTTCAATCAAAATGACCTGACTGCTGCCCATCGCACGCTGCCGTTTAACACCTACATCAAAGTGACCAATTTGCGAAACGGCAAGTGGGTCATCGTTCGGATTAACGATCGCGGCCCCTATATTGAGGGGCGATCGCTTGACCTATCCCGTCAGGCTGCCCGCTGCATTCAAAGCGAGTCATCTGGCGTAGTGCCCTACGAGGCAATCATCCTACAGCCCGTTCAATCTGAACCGCCTACCGAACCGTCAAGCACTTCTGTGCCCAGAGAGCTTGCTCGCCTGTAACAGCTACGACCGTTGACTGTGGTGTTCCCTGTTTTGTTTTTGTTACTAGTCCTGACTGCTATACCGTCGCATGAGGCAAAAGAATAATGTGTCGATGCCTGTCAATTGTTAACCAGCCTTCTTCTCTTAGCTGGCTTAACAGACGGGTAACAGTGACGCGAGTAGTGCCAATTGTGTTTGCAAGCTGCTGGTGCGTTAGCCTCACCGTCAGTCGAGTTCCTCCTGCCGCAGGTTGACCTACTTCTTGCTTTAGCAATAACAGCAAATGCCGTAGCCGATCTTCGACACGACGATAGCCTACCATCGCCAAAATTGCTTCCGTCTGACGCAGGCGACGAGTCACATGACGAAAAATTCCCTGCGCTAACATGGGTGACTGCTCGATCTCGCTTAGTGTCAGACGCATCAGATCAACGTCAGATAGCGCAACTGCCTGATAAGGACGAATTAGAGCCAGCGATAAACCAAATGGCATGGAAGGACAAGCTAACCCCAGCAAAGCTTCATCTCCAGTGTCATAGAGCGTTCCAAGCTGCACCACTCCTCGGCATACGACCCAAATCTCGTGAGGCAGCATGGGTATTGCCTGTCCACTACAGTAGGGGTGCAAACTTCTTCCTTGATAAAGGTCTTCTAAAAGCTGACGTAGATCGGGCTGTGGAGAAGCCTCTAGAGCAAAAGAATGAAGCATTGTAAATCGCTAGCCTATGTTCTGTACACTACATTAGGCCGCTCAACTAAAGACGAGGTAATTTGAAGATTGAGCTTAGGTTAAGGTTTGGAGAACGGGATGAGGGAGGGGTGAGGGATGAAGGATAAGGGGTGAGGGATGAGGGATGAGGGATGAGGGATGAGGGATGAGGGATGAGGGATGAGGGATGAGGGATGAGGTTG